>NZ_JBXUGL010000031.1:0-33859 GCF_057180505.1 Chryseobacterium sp. HNCC26DJ241
TTTATTCGGTAGAAATCGTTGATTTAACCTTGAGTGGTATCATCAAAATTTCTTTTTTCTGGTTTTTTTGTAAGAGTTTTTTTAGCTTCTACCTGTTCCAAAAGTTTCAATCCCAACAATCCGCTGATTCCTCCATTTGCAGAATCTCCGTTTCCTCCGATAAGAACATCGGGCATTATTTTAACATTCTGATTAGCAATAGATTCTATCACTTTGAGTTGAGTGAAATTATCTTCTCCCATTGCTTCTACAGAAAGTTTGTAGGCTTCTGCGTTAGATTTTCCTATCGCCAATATTTTTTCGGCTTCGGCTTTACCCATTAAGGAAATTTGCTCGGCATTTGCTTTGGCAAGCAATCGTGTTCTTTCGGCTTCTCCATTTGCTTTTTTTACGGCTGCTGCAGCTACTCTTTCCGCAATCAATACTCCTTGGTCGGCTGTTACGATCTCTTTTTGGATATCTGCAACCGCAGTTTCTTTTTCCAGACTTTGTCTTGTTTCCTGAGCCAGTTTTTGCATTTCGAATGTTGTTTTCTGCTCTTCGGCAATTTTTCTGTCCGTTAAAGTTTTCATCAATGTTTCTGGAGGTGCAATATCACCAATTAACGTATCAACAGCCGAAACATTATACTGTTCCAATACTTTACTAATATGCTCTCTTGCAGATTGTTGTCGTTCTTTTCGAGTTACTAAAAAGGCAATTACATCGCTGTCCTGTGCAGAATTTCTGAAATAATTTCCAATAGTTGGTTCTAAAACTTGACCTACGAGATTCATCATATTTCCGAAACGGGCAATTACTTTCGGAGCTTCATTAGACGGAATATGAATAATCTGCGAAACATCAAGATTAAAAGGAAACCCATCTTTACTTCTTACGGTAATGGTAGAAAGATTTTTGTCTAACTGGTGAGATTCGCTTCTTGCAGATGCCCAATTCAACACCAAATTGGTAGTCGGAACCAGCTCCGTTTTCATAATATATGGATTGATCGGGTATTTTCCCGGACCAAGAGCTTCTGCCCAAACTCCTTTGAAGCCTTTTTCTACAATATTTCCGTGTTTGAATTCTGCTCCACTCAGATCTTTTCCTTCTTCTCCTACATAACTGATGACCACACCTACGGAACCAATCGGAATTTCTGTCATTTTTACCATTTCAAGCTGTACAAACCAAGGATTTAAAAAATAAGAACCCGCTAAAATTACCTGTTCCTGAAGACCTTTATACCCTCCATTATTTAAAAATACATCAACATCCTGAAATTTGTTGTGATCTTCAATTATTTTCCCTGCAATTTGCCCTTCTTCTAATGGTTTTCCTTCTAAGGTGGTAATTACACCCACTGCATTATCCGGAATCTGCATCATATCTGTTAAAGAAACCTCAAACAATAGTGTGTTGATTCTGTAAGAACCTGGTGCAATTACTGCGGTCTGTCTTCCTTTTCTGCCTCCATTTTTTAAAAACGCTTCTGCATCTTGGAAAGAATCGCATTCAACTTTTCGGGCTAAAATTCGTCCGGTTTCTAATTCCTGACCGTCTTTAGCCAAAATTAATCCTATTTTTCCAGTTGGGATAATGGTAAAAGATTGAAAATTAATAGAATATTGCCAAATCCATTTTCCAAAATAAACACCTGGAGCTAGCGTTTGAGCTTGAAATCCTGCTTCTCCATTGGTTGCAATAATGCGCCCTTCTGGCAATTCTTGTTTTCCTACCAGTACAAATTTTTTGGTAACCAACCCTATTTTATCTTCGGGGACAATAACCAACCCAAAGAAAACTCTGAGTATGAATTTGTAAAAAATAAGACATAAAAAAATGATAACGGATGGTATAAACCATACTGAATGTAAAATGTTTTCCATAATTATTTAGTTTACTATTTTTTTAGGTATTAGAAATAAGAGAACTATAAACTCTATAAATACAATAACTGTAAGATATCCTATTGGTCTTCCTAATATTAATCCTCTTATCAATCGGACAATGCCTAGTAATAAAATTGAAAGGGTAAAATATAAGGTTGTTGTGGTTAAAGATTTTCCGATAAAAACGAAGACATAAAATAGTAATATCAACATCAAATAAAATTTCAGAAAATCGGGTCCTTTTATTGAAAAAGGGTTAATTGTATTGTGCTGTATGATAAGCAAAGTCATACTTATTACCACAGAAACTGAATATAATCCTATGTTTTTCATACCTCATCTATTTTATCCGCCACAACCTCCTCCACAACCTCCACCACAGCCACCTCCACATCCGCCACCACCTCCGCCGCAACTTCCTCCACCACAACTACTTCCTCCAGAACCATCTTGGTTTTGTTTTTTATCATTCGCTAAGTGAGTATTGCTTTCGTCTGTAAATAATGAACCTATAATTCCAAAAATGAAAATTGAAATTACGATCAACAGGATAACCATAAAAGCTGTACCTACTGATTCTGAACACGATGACAGCATAAGAAGAGCCGGAATCATAGAAAATATTTTGAGATTTTTGAGCCATTTCCTTTCTGTCTTTGGTTTTTTATCAGGGTTTTCCCAGATATCTTTTGGAGCTTCCTGCTGAAAAATTTCGTAGTAATTTTCTAAAGTTTCCTGAAACCAATTTTTATGCTTACTATTTTCTGAAGAACCTCCTTTTGACGGGTGATGATGGAGTTTCCTCTTTAAAATATTCAGACAAAAATCTTCCCAGTAATTTTGAGTATAAATAAGATGCATGTGCCAAACTTTATCTACGGTTTCACTGGGCGATGCTCCGTTTGGAGAAATGCAACACAGATATACAAATTTTTTATACTCTTCTATGGCTTTATGTGTGAAATCCAAAGTCCAGTTTTCTTCTTTGGCTAATTTTTTTGAAAAGGGAAAAACAGCATCTTGTGCATCTAATGAAAACCCTTGTATTCGGTTCCAAAGAGCCTCGTTTCTTAGTAAAATTTTTGTTTCCATTTGTTTTATTTTTTCTATTTGGTTATTTGACTTAAAAGTTTTTTGTTAATTTTTTAAATAAGATATTATTTAAGACCTTCTGCTCCTGTAAATACTTTTAGTTTCAATGCAGTTGTGTCCACCAACGAGTATTTATCATAAAAACCATCTTCTTCTGCCGATTTTTTTTGGGAGTAATAAGATTTTATTTTTTTGTGAACTTGATTGATTACAGATTTGAAAGCCTTCAAATCTACCTTTGCATCTGCATTTCTTGATGGCATTGCCGTTATATATACCTTGCCGGTTGGGCTAATGTATAACTGCGTGAGATCCAAACTATTGCTCGTTATTTCTTCAGAATTATAAGAAAGTCCTCGCATAAATAATTTTTCTTCATTATTCCTTCTAAAAGACTCTATTGAAGATTTATCAAGACTCATAAAGCAAAATGTTTTTGTAGGAGGTGCGTCTTTGTGAAGAATTTGAGATAAATACCCTTCCTCTACCAGATAAGTTTCATTATTACCGCATTTCAAATACATTTCAACGCCAACACTATCGGGTTTGGCTAAAAAATTATCCATATAATACTCAGAATTAAGCATCAGGTCAATCTCAGTCTTGTTTTTATTGATAATACGTTCCACTTCTGTTTGTTCCGATTGTCTTTCATTCATCACGGGCATTAATAACAATTCGGCAGAATCATCATTGGTGTATAAAAACACCGGACCAAATGTCTTTAAGGTATCTTTCACTCTTTCTACCCTATCGTTGTGTGCTTCTATTCTTTCAGAGTTTTCTTTATTTTTTGAAACATCCGCCATTAATCTTACCAAATTATATCCAACAACTAACATAGGCACTAACCAATATAAAAATCCCCAGTTCGAAGACCTTATTTCTTTATAATCATTGGTGGGATAGCTATCATAGGAAGTGATTTCAGGTTCCGGAAAATCGGTAGGAGAGTCGTATCGTTGTCGGGATTCGGGATCGCTTAATACTTCATAAGCCTCCCTTATTTTAGCAAATTTTTCAGCAGCATCTTTTTCGTTGCTTACATCGGGGTGATATTTGAAGGAAAGTTTGCGAAAGGCGGCTTTTATTTCATCGGTAGTAGCCGTTTTTTCTACACCTAAAATTTTGTAATAATCCATGTTATGTTTTCTCTAAAATATTTTTATATTTTTCAGATTAAAAATTGTAAATCAGCATTTTATAGCGGCTGAAAGGCAACACGTTTTTGAATTTTTAATATCATTTTCACTTACATTCTCTTTCGCAGTTCTTGAAACGAATGAATTCTAAAAGGCTCATTTTTACCTGTTATTTCCAGTTCTATCTTTCCAAATAGATTTTTTCCAAAATATGGCTCATCAAATGCATAAAGATTATATAGATCGCCTTTGTCCCGAAAAACACATACTCTGTAATCTAATCCGTCTCCTTCTATGAACTGAGCTGAATGAACCCAAATAGCGTTAATTTCATTAAATAATACTTCTGTGGTTATCGTTTTTTTTACAAAGACGATTTTCTTCAGTTCAAAATCAAAGACAATAGTTTCCTGAAGTTTATGATCCCCGAAAATATATCCCAATCCTAAAAATCCTGCCTCTTTTAGCCATTTTTCGATTACGATTTTCTTTTGATCTGCTACAGTTAGTATTTGTTTATACATGGTCTTGTGTTTAGTTTTATCTTATTATTTTACTTCAACATTTTCAAAAAATGGCTTTATAATCTTCTTATGGATTATTGTTTTTTCATCTAAAATTTTCATGTTTTGTTATCTTTTGTTTTCTATCCAAATTTCCATTGATTTTAAAATATAAAAGTCCTGTAAAAATCTTTTTTAGTTTCAAAAAAATCTTATATTAGTCTTAAATTGTAAAAAATGAAAAAAGAAGATATTTTGCATTTAGAAAAACTAATGAATTTTCTAAGTCTGCATTTTTTAAAGAAAAATAATTGGGAAGATGTTTCCAAAACCGAATGGTCTTATATTGTAAGCGAATTAAATGATTTGATTGCCTATAATCATTCAGAAAAAAAATTAAAAAAAGGAGCTGCTTTTCTGGGTTCAAATTATCTTTATGAACATTTGATAATCAACAAACTAAAGAGGTATTATCAAAACGAAAATTCTGTTTTAAGCAAACCCAATCTCGCTAAATTAAGTCTTATTGTTCAGGTTTTGGGATATGCCAATTATATTGATTTTATTAACTCTCATACCGGAGTTTTCAATTTTAATGATCTTCAGATCAATATGAACAATGCCAAAACCAATACCGAACTTTTGGATCAATTAGTGGGTTGCTGGTATTTTTACAATAGAAATTTACCCGAAAATCCCGAACAAGGAAAAGAAGAGAGAATCTGGCGTTCTGCAATGGAAATATATAAATCCGAGACTTCCGGTGAATATTTTGTGGAACGAAGTGGAGGAGATAATCACAAATATTACGGAAAAATTACAGCGTACACAGATTATGTTTTTGTGATTATGAATAGTAATACATTTATCCGGCAAAGACATTTTATTTCACGGATAAAAGATATCCACGAGAAATTAAAAAATCCTACGTATAAAATTCAGGAATTACATTTTATAAGTACATGCATCAGCTTTAATCAAAATCCTATTGCTTTGTTTGAGATTGCGCAAAGAGTCACAGATCGGAGAAATTTTGTTTCAGATTCTATTAGTTTTCCTATTGAAAGTCAGGAGATTCCGGCTTCAATTATTGTTCAGCTAAAAGATGCGGAAGCAAACAGAATAGATTATAGATAGAACGTCATTAGTTTCAGTTTTTTTGAGTATTTTTACTATGTATTTATCAACAACAATGAATATAAAATTACTTTGCCTGATTTTTTTTCTGGGATTGCAATTCTTTTTCGGTCAGCAAAACACAGAATTTATAGCCGTAAAAGAATATTATGACCATCAAAGATCCATGCTTTTGGATGCTTTTAAGAATGAAGCAGCCAAGCAAAGTAATACCTTTGCTATAGAACAGATGAAAAGAGACTTTTCAGAATTTATGGTAAAGTTGGACAGTATTCAAAATGTGGCATTATTGTCGGCTCTGATCAAAGTGAAAAACCGAGAAGATATAGAAAAGTTTTCCCATCAAAATATTCCGGATATCGAAAATATTGTTCAGGAAAAAAAAGCAACAAATGAAATTCCAGCTGAATATCCGGGAGGAATTAATGAATTTCGTAAAAAAATTGCTCATATTTTTTATTTTGATGCATTACAGCCGGAAATTTCCAAAATGTCCACTAATATTTATTTTGTGGTGGAGAGAGATGGTAGTATTTCCACAGTACGAGCCGATGGAGAAAATTTTGTTTTTAATAGGCAAGCAGAAATAGCGGTGTATATGTTACCTGAAAAATTTAATCCGGCTACTTTGAACGGAGAAAAAATACGCTACAGTTTTCGAGTTCCTTTAACGATGAATTTTGAGTAAATGTTTACCCACGAATATTTTATGAAATTGGCTCTTCAGGAAGCTGAATATGCCTTAGAAAAAGATGAAGTTCCGGTTGGCTGTATAGTAGTTTTTAATGATAGAATTATTTCCCGAGCGCATAATCTTACAGAAACTTTAAATGATGTTACCGCTCATGCAGAAATGCAGGCCATAACTTCTGCCGCAAATTTTCTGGGGGGTAAATATCTGATAAACTGTACAATGTATGTTACTCTTGAACCTTGCGTAATGTGTGCGGGAGCTTTGAATTGGGCACAAATTTCAAAAATCGTAATCGGAGCAAGAGACGAGCAAAGAGGATTCATCAATAAAAATCTTTCACTACATCCGAAAACGGAGATAATAACCGGAGTTTTGGAGAATGAATGTTCGGCAATAGTGAAAGAGTTTTTCAGAAGTAAGAGATAATCATCTTCCTAAAAAATACAGACCTTTCAGTGTATGAAGCCGGTCTCCTACATGGATTTTGGTGGTCAAAGGTTTATATACATGAGAAACTCCACCCGTTGCAATTACAAAACAATTATCCTGAACCTCATCATTAATTCTATCAATAAAACCTTCAACCATTCCTAAAAAACCGAAAACCATTCCGCTTTGCATACAAGAAATGGTGTCAAGACCAAGAACGGATTTAGGTTTTACTAATTCAATTTCAGGAAGTTGTGCGGTATCTTGGATGAGACTATTGAGGGAAGTAATGATTCCCGGAGCGATGATTACGCCTAATGTTTCTCCATTTTCGGCAATGCAACTTACAGTAAGCGCTGTTCCAAAATCCAATATGATTTTCTTTTTTCCGGGATATAAATTATGTGCAGCAACAAGATTGGCATAGATATCCGTTCCCATTTGTTTGGATTTTGGCTCAACTCCGGATTTTGTATTTCTATCTACAATGATAGGTTCTACATGATGAATTCTTTTGATGGCGCTTCGTACTACTTTTGTTAATTGCGGAACTACCGATCCGATAATTATTTTGTCAATATGATGAGCTTCAACTTTATAGGTTTGATAAAGCATAAGAAACTGAACGTATAATTCGTCTGTGGTTTTATAAGGTTTGGTATTTAATACCCATGAAACATCACAGTTGTCATCATTGAAAAGCCCGAAACGGATGTTGGTATTTCCTATATTAATTACAATGGAATTCATTTAAAAGTGATTTATATTTCCTAACTTTTTATTTTACTTCTACAAAATTATTATCCGGACTAACATCTGCAAGTCTTTGAGAAAAATCAATTCCTAAAGCTGAAAGCTGAGCTTTGGTGTACGGAATAGTGAAAGTATATTCTTGCTGTGTCCATGGCCAATATTCCAAAGTTTTAAAATCTCCATAAATATCCTTTGTTTTCCAGGTATGGGTCATATTCATCGGAATATGATAGTTAATTGTTTTTTTATCTTTAGTCAAAATACTAAAATCTATAGGCATTGGAATTTTTCCTTTGTTTTCCAATGTAATTGTAGTAGAATTTGTTCCATAATCTACATTTTTCACTGCATAATCAATGGTTTTTGTAGTATTGATCCAATAATGATGAAACCATTTTAGATCCATTCCGGAAATATTCTGTGCGATATGAAGAAAATCTCTGTCAGTTGGATGCTTTAATTTCCATTGATTAAAATATTCTTTCATTACCAAAGAAAGGTTTTGCTCACCAATAATATATCCCAGCTGAACAAGATAAAGCTCGCCTTTCACATAGCTTGCAAAAGTGTATGCATTACCGTTATCATGATGATCGCTTAGCCAAACAGCAGGCTCTTCCAAACCGCTTTTTGAAAATCTCACATAATTGTTAATTGCTCCAACAAATGGATGAGGTTGAGGTTCTTTTAAAGGAAACAGTCGATTCATCACATAATCTTCGGCATAGCTTGTAAAACCTTCGTCCAACCAAGGTTTCATACTTTCATTGGTTGCTAAAATTTGCTGAAACCAAGAATGGGCTCCTTCATGAAACATCAATCCGCACAATCCTTCCACATCTTTAGCTTCTCCTAAAATCATTGTACACATTCCGTATTCCATTCCTCCGTCTCCACCTTGAATAAAAGAATAAGTAGGATATACATATCGTCCAAAAGTAGCATTCATCAATTGGAAGTATTTTGTAATGTAAGGTTTTGCTTGTTCCCACGTTGTTGTTTTTTCATTTTTTTGATAAACAAGGTATACTTTTGGTCCATCCAAAATAGTGAAAGAATCTACTGAGTAATCGCGATCTGCAGCCCAAGCAAAATCCAGAATATTTTTTGCAGTCCATTTCCAAGTTGTTTTGTTGTCGTTATCCGATTTTATACTTGCAGAAGAGTCATATCCCTTTACTTCAGATGGGTTTTCCAGAATTCCTCCAGCTCCGATTACATAATCTTTATCTATTTTTATACTGATTTCGTAATCTGAAAACGGAGCATGAAATTCTCTTCCCACATAATCAAAAGTAGCCCAACCGTCGTAGTCATATTCTGCAATTTTTGGGTACCATTGCGTCATGGTCATATCAATTCCTTCTCTGTTGTTTCTACCGCTTCTTCGTATTTGCATAGGAATATTGGCATCCCATTCCATTGTGAAAGTTGCAGATGAATTAGGCTTTATAGAAGAATCCAGATAAACTTTCATAATAGTTCCCTGAATTTCAAATTTTAGATCTTTACCATTTTGTTTTATCCAATGGATATTTTGTGCTCCTTCCTGATCTTTAGGAATGGAAGTTAATCTGGAAATACCATTTACCTGTAATCTTGAATCTCCATTTTTGCCCTGATTCTGAACTCTTTGATCCATCATGGAATTGGGTTTAAAAGCATTCCAGTAAAGATGAAAATAGATCACTTTTAATTCATCAGGAGAATTATTGGTATAGGTAATGCTTTGATTTCCATTATATTTATAATTGGCAGCATCCACATCAATATCCATTTTGTATTTGGCATATTGTTGATAGTAAGAGTTCTGTTGAGTGTAAAATAAGGAAAAGAAAAAAGCAAAAATAAAAGCGATTATTTTTTTCATTTTAGGTTTGAGTTTAGTTGAAGACAAGTTACAAAAATATACAAATAACCGTAAGTGGCAACCAAAAATTCTTCCAATCTATTTCTTTGCAGGAAATGCTTTTCTTAGTGAGTATAGAATTATGACGAAAATAGATATCATCAATTTGAGATTGCGGAAATTAGTTCGTAAATTTGCAAAGTAAAATCAGTCTAAATAAAAACAATGATAAAAGTATCAGATCAGGCAAAGATAAAAGCAGCTCAGCTTATGACTGAAGATGGCTTTGATCCTGAAAACGATTATATAAGAGTGGGCGTAAAAAGCGGAGGTTGTTCCGGTTTGGAATACGTATTGAAGTTTGATAAAGATAAAACAGAAACGGATCAGATTTTTGAGGATAACGGTGTGAAGATCATCGTAGATAAAAAATCCATTTTATATCTTGCCGGAACTACTTTGGAATATTCTGGTGGTTTAAATGGAAAAGGATTTGTTTTTAATAATCCAAATGCTGCAAGAACTTGCGGATGTGGAGAAAGTTTTAGTTTATAAATAGAATTATGTCTAAATATACAGAGGAAGATCTGAAAATTGACCTCGAAAATAAAAAATATGAATTCGGCTGGGAAACGGAAATCGAATATGAAGATTTTCCCGTTGGTCTCAACGAAAACATAGTGAGAGCCATTTCTGCTAAAAAAGAAGAGCCGGAATGGATGACAGAATGGCGATTGGAATCCTTCCGAATCTGGCAAAAAATGGAAGAACCAACTTGGGCAAATATTAAATACGAAAAACCTGATTTTCAGGCTATAAAATATTATGCTGCTCCAAAGAAAAAACCGGAATTAGCAAGTCTTGATGAAGTAGACCCTGAATTATTGAAAACTTTTGAGAAGTTAGGAATCAATATTGAAGAACAGAAAAGACTTTCCGGAGTTGCGGTGGATATTGTAATGGATTCCGTTTCTGTAAAAACAACGTTTCAGGAAACATTGATGGAAAAAGGAATTATTTTCTGTTCCATTTCAGAAGCCATTAAAAACCATCCTGATTTAGTAAAAAAATATCTTGGAAAAGTAGTTCCGAGAGGAGATAACTTTTATTCCGCATTGAATTCCGCAGTTTTCTCTGACGGAAGTTTCTGCTATATTCCGAAAGGTGTGAAATGTCCGATGGAACTTTCCACCTATTTCCGTATCAATCAAGCTGGAACAGGACAATTTGAAAGAACATTGGTAATTGCTGATGAAGGAAGCTATGTTTCTTATCTTGAAGGTTGTACAGCTCCTTCGAGAGATGAAAATCAATTGCATGCTGCTGTTGTAGAACTAATTGCTCTTGATAATGCAGAAATAAAATATTCCACAGTTCAGAATTGGTATCCCGGAAATGAAGAAGGAAAAGGTGGTGTTTTCAATTTTGTAACGAAACGAGGACTTTGCGAAAAAAATGCAAAAATTTCTTGGACTCAGGTGGAAACTGGTTCTGCTGTAACTTGGAAATATCCGGGTTGTATTTTAAAAGGAGATAATTCGGTTGGAGAATTTTATTCCATTGCTGTTACAAACAATCACCAATATGCCGATACAGGAACTAAAATGATCCATATCGGAAAAAATACGAAATCCACCATTATTTCAAAAGGAATTTCGGCAGGAAAATCCAACAATTCTTACAGAGGTTTGGTAAAAGTAATGCCTTCTGCAAAAGGAGCAAGAAATTTTTCTCAGTGTGATTCTCTTTTGATGGGAAATGAATGTGGAGCACACACTTTTCCATATATAGAAATCAAAGATCCGACTGCACAATTAGAGCATGAAGCTACAACTTCCAAAATTGGAGAAGATCAGATTTTCTATTGCAACCAAAGAGGAATTGATACGGAAAAAGCAATTGCGCTGATTGTGAATGGTTTCAGCAAAGAAGTTTTGAACAAGCTCCCAATGGAATTTGCCATTGAAGCTCAGAAATTATTGGAGATTTCTTTGGAGGGTTCAGTTGGATAATTGAGAATGTGCTAATTTGGTAATAAGATAATTTGATAATGAAGGAAAATATTATTCTTACTAAGACCTTTGATTTTTCATTAAAAATTATTAAATATTGTGAATTACTGCATGAACAGAAAAAATTTGTTATTTCAAATCAGCTTTTAAAATCAGGAACTTCAATTGGAGCGAATATAAGAGAGGCTCAAAATTCTGAAAGCAAGAATGATTTTATACACAAATTTAAAATTTCTGCTAAAGAAATAGAAGAAACAAACTACTGGTTACTTTTATGTAAGCACTCTGAAAGTTATCCAAATTGCGATGAATTAATTGAAATGTTAAAAGAAATTGAAAATATCACAAATAAAATAATTATAACATCAAAAATAAGTGGTAAGAAATAATTATCACATTATCTTATTACCAAATTATCATATTGAAATTATGCTTAATATCAAAAATTTACACGCCAAAATAGAAGACGGCACAGAAATTTTAAAAGGTATCAATCTTGAAATAAAACCAGGAGAAGTTCATGCGATTATGGGTCCAAACGGAGCAGGAAAATCTACACTTTCTTCCATAATTGCAGGGAAAGAAGATTATGAAATTATGGATGGAGAGATTCTTTTTGAAGGGGAAGATATTTCTGAAGATGCTCCGGAAGAAAGAGCGCACAAAGGTATTTTCCTTTCTTTTCAGTATCCTGTTGAAATTCCGGGAGTTTCCGTCACCAATTTTATTAAAGCTGCAATTAACGAAAACAGAAAAGCAAACGGAAAAGAAGAAATGCCAGCAAAAGAAATGTTGGCTTTGATTCGTGAAAATTCTGAAAAACTTGGAATAAAAAAAGATTTCCTTTCAAGATCTTTAAATGAAGGATTTTCCGGAGGTGAAAAGAAAAGAAATGAAATTTTCCAAATGATGATGCTGAATCCGAAATTGGCCATTCTTGACGAAACCGATTCAGGATTGGATATTGATGCTTTGAGGATTGTTGCAGATGGCGTAAATGCATTCAAGAATGAAGGAAATGCCGTTCTTTTGATTACTCACTATCAAAGATTACTGAATTACATCAAACCTGATTTCGTTCATGTTTTGGCGGATGGAAAAATCATCAAAACAGGAGACAAAACATTAGCTCTGGAATTGGAAGAAAAAGGCTACGACTGGCTTTTGAATTGATTTTGGAATTTGAAATTGAAAATTTGAAATTGAAAATTTGAGATTTGAAATTTAATGGCTACGATTAACAATTTTGAAGATTTGGATATTTGGAAAAAATCCCGCGAATTATGTCGGAAAATTGAAATTCATTGCCTTCAAAATCCAAAATTTACAACAAATATTAAAAATCAAATTGACCGCTCTTCAAGCTCTATAATGGATAATATTGCTGAGGGCTTCGAAAGAGAAGGAAACAAAGAATTTATTAATTTTCTTTCAATAGTGAAAGGTTCTTGTGGAGAAGTAAGATCTCAGCTTATCAGAGCTTTTGACAGAAAATATTTAGAAGAAAGTATTTTTTTAGATTTGAAAAACGAATTTCTGAATTTATCTAAGAATATTGCAGGATTTATGAATTATTTAAAAACAGTTAACCATAATGGAAATAAGTTTAGAAGATAATCTCAAATTTCAAATCTCAAATAAAAAATTGAAAATGACATTATTTGATCAGATCATCACAACACATTCTGAGTTTTTAGAGACTCTTCAGCATCGTTTTTTGGATGAAAAGAGAAAGGAGGCTTTGGTGAAATTCGAATCACTGGGTTTCCCGAAAAAAAAGGATGAAGAATATAAATATACCAACCTAAAAGAAATCACGGAAAAAGAATACAATTTCTTTCCGAAGGAAAATCACAATATCACCAAACAACAGTTGGATGAACTTCATCTTGGTGAAGAACATTTCGACTGGATTGTTTTTGTGAACGGAAAACTTCATAAGGAATTTTCCAAAATTTCCATTGAAAATGTGGAGCTTTTATCCTTCAATTATGCTTTGAATGATGGAAATCATAAGGAAGTTTTCAATCAGTATTTCAATACGATTGCATCAAAAGATTTGGGTTTCACAAATCTGAATCTGGCATATTGCAAACACGGATTCTTTTTGAAAGTTCCGAAAAATGTAGTGGTAGAAAAACCGATTCATGTTTTTTATCTTTCTCAAAATCAGGAAGAAAATACGTTTTATAATACCAGAAATCTGCTTATTGTAGAAGAAGGGGCAAAAGTAGAAGTTATTGAAAGTCATCACAATTTTGACGATTCTTTTGTTTTCACCAATTCCGTTACCGAAATTTTTACCGGAAAAAATGCCAAAGCAGACTGGCATAAATTGCAGAATGATAACGATACTTCTTATCTGGTAGATCATACTTTCGCAAAACAGGAAAGAGACAGCTTAACTACAGTGAATACATTTTCTTTTGGTGGAAAATTGGTGAGAAATAATCTGGATTTTATTCATAATGGTGAGAATATCAATTCATTTATGAACGGAATTACAATTATCGGAAAAGAACAATTGGTGGATCATCACACTGCTGTTCATCACAATTTTCCGAATTGTGAATCGTATCAGAATTATAAAGGAATTTTCAAGGATAAATCTCACGGAGTTTTTAACGGGAAAGTTTTCGTAGATAAAATTGCGCAGAAAACCAATGCGTATCAACAAAATAATAACATCCTTTTAAATGAAGGAGCAACAATTGATACCAAACCTCAGCTTGAAATTTTTGCTGATGATGTAAAATGTTCTCACGGTTGTACAGTTGGTCAATTGAATGAAGATGCCATGTTTTACCTGAGAGCAAGAGGAATTTCTAAAAAAGAAGCGCAGGCTTTACTATTGTATGCTTTTGCAAATGATGCTATGCAGAATATTGATATAGAACCTCTTAAAAATAAAATATCTAAACTTCTGGCAGAAAAACTTGAGGTGCAAATGGAATTTTAATCTGAAAAAACAAAAATCCCGAAAAGAAGTTTCGGGATTTTTTTAGATAATAAATAAGGGATTAATTTTTTAATAGTTGTTTCACTAACTTTTTTTCTCCACTTGTTATAATAATGTAATATGCTCCTTTAGGTAAGTTAGATAAATCGGTTGTAATTGATTTTGAATCCCCCTTTCTTAAAAAGTTATTAAAAATATCTTTTACTTTCACACCATCAGCATTATATAATTCAATTTTTGTATTGGCATCCACAACATTATTTGAAAAATCAACAGAGATATTACTAATTGCAGGATTTGGATATACATTTATCTTATATTCGTTATTTAAAACGGTTTCTTTAGTTGCTTTTTCAGCCTTTTTAATATTAGATTTTGTATCAGGAGCTCCGTCTCCATCAATCATTACAGCTAAATCATCAATTTTTGCATCTTTTATAGAAATATCTAGTTTAAGATCCTCAATATTAGCATAAACAGTTTTTCCATCATCTCTGAAGGTAACGGCATTTTTAATTTCTTCATTCACTAAATCTCCACTAAAAGCAACGCCATTTTCAGTTACTTTTATTTCAAGCTGGTGTAAAACTTCAGAATCATCCATTGTTTCATCTGCTACACCATTAGCTTCATCATCTTTTGGCGCCCAAACTGAAAAACGAATTTTAGAAAAAAAACCGCTTCCTTTTTGCAATTTTACATTACCTGAAATACCAGTAATAGCAATTGAATTAGAAGAATTATCAAAAACTGTAGGATCAGCCTTAAATTCAGATTCTTCTACATTGCCATCTTCACCATTATCTGGAAGAAAAAATAAATCAAAAGGTTTAATTACTTCTCCTCGTGAGCAAATTTTATTGCTAACTTGTCCTTGTTGCCAAAATCCGTATATCCCTCTAGAGACTTTTTGAAATACACAATATTTTATCAATTGGGAAAATGAAGTAGTACAATCTCCATCATGATCATAAGCAGGATATCCTGAAAAAGTTCTCGCTGTAGTGGTATATTTATTTGAATACCATCTACATTTGCTTCTTTCATTTGAACTCCAACCTGCAAACATATTTGCAGAGAAAGTAAAAATCATAGAAAATAAAATAATTTTCTTCATAATTAAATAATTTTAAAAATTTTAATAAAAAATATAAAAACAAAATCTCAGTTTTCTAACTAGTATAGAAAAAATGATAAATTTGTATTTCTTCACAAAATTTGTAAATTTTACAATCTGTTTATATACCGTAAATATGGTATATTTTAATTATATAAATAAAATGATAAAAAATTATTATTCAACATTTATTTTTTATAAAATGCCTGTTTGTGAATTAGTAATTTTTTCAAAAATTTAAATTATGGATTTAGAGCAAGTTAATTTTCACCTCAGTGCATATAAAGAAAACAATCAGATTTTAGACGCAGCCGAATATCTCATGCGTTTTTACGGTCTGGAAGATGAATATTTTGGAGGTTTTGAATATAAGGAATTGGATAAACCCGGACTTATTGTGGTAACTACAGTTGGAGAATTTGGGGAAATTCAGAAAATCAAAATTCCGGAAAATCTTTTTGATATTAATCTTAATTTGATTCTCAATCTCTTAGCTCATGAATTGCTTCATGTAAAACAAAAAACACATTCTCCTTTTGTAGAAGATAAAAACGAAAGAGAATGGCAAGCGTATTACGAAATGCTGTTTCATAAACATTTTCCACAAATTCCTGATGCACCTGATTTTAGCAGAAAGGGTTTCGCCGAAAATGCTCTGGAATATTACAGAAGAATGGGGGATGGAAGCGAGCTTCAGCAAAAATATGCAGATCAAAAAAAGGAAGTGGAAAAATTGCTGGATGAAATTTTGATCAAAAGAGGAGAAAAAAAGCCTGAAACCGAACAGCAAAATCCTATTGTATAAATGATACAGAATATTCCCATAGAAAAGGTCTTATTTCTTGATATTGAAACAGTTCCGCAATCCGGAGTTTGGGAGGATCTTTCCGAAACAGAACAGAAACTTTGGGATAAAAAAACATTACGACAAAGAGGTGAAGAAACTCCTGCAAAAGAATTTTATCATGAAAGAGGAGGAATCATGGCAGAGTTTGGAAAAATCATCTGCATTTCTATAGGGATGCTTGAAAAAAACGAAACCCTGAAAATCAAAAGTTTTGCTAATCATGATGAATTAAAACTTCTCACAGAATTTGGAGAGATATTCAATAGCCCGAGATTGAGAGATGTTATTCTTTGTGCACACAACGGAAAAGAATTTGATTTTCCATGGATTGCCAGAAGATTTCTGATTAATGGAATGCAACCGCCGGTTCCTTTTCAGATGTTTGGAAAAAAACCGTGGGAAATTCCCCATATCGATACGATGGAATTATGGAAGTTTGGAGATTACAAAAGTTTTGTTTCTTTGGAGCTTCTGGCTCATGTTTTTGGGATTCCTACTCCGAAAGATGATATTGATGGTTCAATGGTTTCATCAATGTATTACATAGAAAAAGACTTGCAGAGAATAGTGGATTATTGTGAAAAAGATGTCTTAACTTTGGCCAATATTTTCCGGAGAATGCGTCAGGAAAATTTATTAAAAAGATTTGAGGATCATTTTTTGACCTAAATCCGTAAAAATAAGAGGAGGTAAAATGAAATATACAGATAATCAAATCGCAGATATCGGCGAAGAAATTATAAAAGTTTTAAAAACCATTTATGATCCTGAAATTCCTGTGGATATTTATGAGTTGGGATTGGTCTATGATGTGCAAATTTCTGATGAAGGAAACGTAAAAGTAGTTATGACTTTGACGACACCAAATTGTCCGGTTGCAGAATCTCTTCCTCAGGAAGTAAAAGATAGAGTTGCCGAAGTTGAAGGCGTGAAAGATGTAGATCTGGAGCTCACTTTTGAACCAAGTTGGAATAAAGATATGATGAGCGAAGAAGCCAAATTCGAATTGGGATTTTTGTAAAAAATTTTATGTAGGAACACGCCAAAAGGCGTGTTCAAAACAGGAATGATTTTATCGTAAAATAAGGAATAGTTTCGGGCGGGAGCTTTGCTCCCGCCCGAAACGTATAAATCAAATATCTTTTCCAATCGGTTTGTTTCTCCGGCTCCATTCACTCCACGAACCAACATATAAATTCGGAATTTTAAAACCGGAGTAATCCAAAGCCAAAATCGTATGACAGGCCGTAACTCCGGAACCACAATGTATGATTAATTTTTCAGGGTTATTTTCCAGAAGTGTTTTGTATTTTTCTTTTAAAATTTCAGGCTTTAGAAAATTCCCTTCTTCATCCAGATTTTCTGAAAACGGAATATTAATAGCTCCCGGAATATGTCCTGCAATCAGATCAATAGGTTCAGATTCTCCTTTGTATCGATAAGCATCACGAACATCAATTACGGTTGCAGAATTTTCCGAAATTTCTTTTTCTACTTCATCAATAGTTGAAAAAGGAAGTTTCCATTCGTTTCTTGGGATCAGATTTCCTTTTTCAGTATTTTCTTCTCCGGAAGAAAACTCCAGATTTTCCTTTTCTGCAGCCTGAATTCCTCCATCCAAAACCTGAACATTCTCCAAACCGAAAGATCTCAACATCCACCAAAATCTTGCAGCTGCGTTTGCACCGTTTTTATCATCATAAATTACAATACGAGATTCTTCCGAAACACCAAAGTTTTCCAGTGTGTTTCTAAAATTTTCAATTTTTGGAAGCGGATGTCTTCCTCCAAAAGCGGCATTTTCTCCGATTTCGGCCAAATCTTTTTCAAGATCAATGAAATGAGCTCCTTTGATGTGCTTTTCGAGATAGTTTTGTTTTGCATCTTTACCAGCTCTTGCATCAAAAATGATTAGATTTTTATTATTCAGATTTTTAAATTCTGAAATATTAATAATAGCCGAAATTTTACTCATACTTCTGAATTTTTAAAAATGGAAAATATCTTTTGCCTTGTTGTAAGCACTTTCAAAATGTAGCAAATTCAGGTGAATATCTAATTTTTCGGATGCCATAAAATTGATAACCTGTTCAGTTGGCATATTTCCTACCAGATCATCTTTTGCCATCGGACAACCGCCGATTCCTTTAATAGCACTGTCAAAACTTCTGCAACCTTTATCGTAAGCAGCTTTTAGTTTTACATAAGAATCTTCATAGCGGTTATGAAAATGTGCTCCAAAATGTATATCCGTATATTTTGAAGGAATTTTTTCGAACAATAAAGAAATAGTTTCAGGAGTGGCAACTCCGGTTGTGTCGGAAAGTAAAATATTTTTAATTCCGATTTCGTTAAAACGATTAGCCCAAAAATCCACATCTTCCCATTTCCACATTTCACCATAAGGATTTCCGAATGCCATTGAAAAATAGATATTTAACTGTTTTCCCTGAGATTTTGTCATTTCAAGAATTTCCTGAATTTGCTGGAATGCTTCTTCCTGATTTTTATTCGTATTTCGATATTGGAACGTTTCGGAAATAGAAAATGGAAATCCCAGAATATCAACAGATTCATGTTTCAATGCACGTTCTGCTCCACTTACATTTGCTACAATTACAGAAATTGCTGTTCCGGAAAGGGATTTGTCAATATTATCTACCACTTCATCAGAATCCGCCATTTGAGGAATAGCTTTTGGAGAAACAAAACTAGCGCAGTCTAACACATCAAACTTTACTTCCATCAAAGCATTGATGTAATCAATTTTCTTTTGGGTTGGGATAAATTCGCCCCAACCTTGCATTGCATCTCGTGGACATTCCGTAAGAAACATTTTTACTTTTTTTGATTTATCCAAATATAAGATTTTTGCCCGATACAGAATTTTATTTTTTAGTTCCTTAAAATCAGCATTGTTAAGAATTAAAGCATTCATAACGCTTCCCAACTTCGGATTAAATGATATCCATTTTTTATTACTTTTGAAAAAAATTATCTTTGTTAAAATTAAAGTTTTATGCAGACAATTGAATTCAATCACGAATGGAAAATGAAATTGCTCAACAGGTTTCTGAATTATGTAAAAATATATTCCACCAGTGATCCTGAAAGCGAATCTACACCTTCCACACCTCAACAATGGGATATTGCGAAATATATTTTTGAAGAATTAAAATCTCTTGGTCTGGAAAATGTTTCTCTTGATGAGAAAGGCTACATTTATGCATACGTTCCTTCCAATCTGGAAAATGATGATGAACCGGTGGTTGGATTTATTTCTCATTACGATACTTCTCCGGATTTTAACGGGAAAAATGTAAATCCGAAAATTTGGGAGGATTATAATGGTCAGGATTTGATTTTGAATGAAGAAACCAATTTCACGCTTTCTCCTTCAAAATTTGAAAGTCTGAAAGATTATATCGGAAAAACTCTGATTACAACAGACGGAACTTCTCTTCTCGGAGCAGACGATAAAGCCGGAATTGCAGAAATTGTGACAGCAGCAGAATATCTTTTGGCTCATCCGGATATTAAACACGGAAAAATTGCGATCGGACTTACTCCCGATGAAGAAATTGGAAGAGGAGCGCATCATTTTGATGTAGGAAAATTTGGAGCAGAATGGGCATATACAATGGACGGAGGGGAAGTTGGAGAATTGGAATATGAAAATTTCAATGCGGCTGGAGCTGTGGTAAAAATTCACGGATTGAGCGTTCATCCCGGTTATGCTTTTGGAAAGATGCTAAATGCATCCTTATTAGCGGCAGAATTTGTGAAATTACTTCCGGAAAACGAAACGCCTTCTACTACAAAAGGTTTTGACGGATTTTTTCATTTAACGGATTTCAATTCTGATGTTTCTGAAGCAAAACTTCAATACATCATTCGTGACCATGATGAAGTAAAATTCGAAGCCCGAAAAAAAATGATTCAGGATAAAGTGGCAGAATTCAACCAAAAATATGGAGAAGGAACAGCGGAAGTGGAAATTAAGGAACAATATCGCAACATGAAGCAACAATTTGAAGGAAAAATGCACATTATAGATATTGCTGCACAAGCAATGAAAGATGCGAATATTGATCCAAAAATTAAAGCTATTCGTGGTGGAACAGATGGAGCGCAACTTTCATATATGGGACTTCCTTGTCCGAATATTTTTGCTGGAGGAATCAATTTCCATGGACCTTACGAATATGTGGCTCTGGAAAGTATGGAAAAAGCAGTGAAAGTAATTGTGAATATTGCAAAAGCGGTAAAGAAACAATAATAAAGAATAAATCAATAAGAACGGGCTAAAGCCCGTTTTTCTTTTAAGAAATTCATTGGCTTTAGCCAAAATTTACTCGTATTTCAAAAAATTAAAATTAAGTTGATACTATCTTAAAACGAAATTTTTAATTTTAGAAAAAATTTAATGGAAAAACGCAACGTAGAAATCGTCATTCTTTCGGATATTCATTTGGGAACTTATGGTTGTCATGCTACAGAATTGGTGGCTTACCTGAAGAGTGTTAATCCGAAACTTCTCATTCTGAATGGCGATATCATTGATGGTTGGGCATTTTCCAAAAAATATTTTCCGGATTCGCACATGGCGGTTCTCAGTGAGTTTTTCAAAATAATGAAAAGCGGAACACAAGTCATTTATATTACAGGTAATCACGACGAATTTTTGAGAAAATATTCGGATATGGAAATGGGAAATCTTTTTCTTACGGACAAATACCTCCTCGAGATCGATGGAAAAAAGCACTGGATTTTTCATGGAGATATTTTCGATCATACAACGAAAGGAGGAGCAAAATTCATTGCGAAAATAGGAGGAATCGGTTACGATTGGCTCATTTTGGTAAACAGAGCCATCAACTGGATTTTAGAAATTTTCGGAAAAAGTAAGGTTTCTCTTTCAAAGAAAATTAAAAATTCTGTAAAAAAGGCAGTTAAATTTATCGCTGATTTTGAAGAAAAAGCTATTGAACTCGCCATTGATAATCATTACGATTATGTTATTTGTGGGCATATTCATCAACCTTCGGATAGAATGGTGACTAAAGAAAAAGGTTCTGTTCATTACCTAAATTCCGGAGACTGGATCGAAAATCTTTCTTGGCTGGAATTCAACGATGGAAAATGGTCATTAAATATTTATGATGAAACCAAATATAAAAAACCGAAAATAGAAGCTAACGATATTTCCGTGAATATGGACGAGCTTATTCATCCGGCAGTTTTTGCCAGCTTTGTTGAAAAAAAGATTTGATTTTTTCTATTTTTTCAAAAAAGCATCCCAACCTTGCGCAGTAATTTGTGAAAGTTCGTTGCTTCCTCTTAAAACCATGAAATTTCCTTCTGATGCATCAACAACATGACCAATAATAGTAAAATCAGGATGATTTCTTATTTTTTCATAATTATTTGGTGAAATGGTGAAAAGAAGTTCATAATCTTCACCTCCGGAAAGAGCTGCCATTGTTGGATTTAAGTTAAATTCATCAGCTGTAAGAACCGTTAATTCATCCAAAGGAATTTTTTCTTCGTACAATCGGAAACCTACTTTGCTTTGATCGGAAAGATGTAAAATTTCAGAAGCCAAACCATCAGAAATATCAATCATAGAAGTAGGCATTATTTCTAATTCTTCTAATTTTTGTTTAATATCCGTTCTTGCTTCAGGTTTTAATTGTCTTTCAAGAATGTAATCATAACCTTCCATTTCCGGTTGCATATTTGGATTGGTGAGATAGACAGTGTGCTCTCTTTCCAAAATTTGCAAACCAAGATAGGCTCCGCCTAAATCTCCCGTTACTACTAATAAATCACTTGGTTTTGCTCCGCTTCTTTTTACAATTTTTTCGTCATTTTCCAAGCCAATTGCAGTAATACTGATGACAAGTCCGGAAGTGGAACTCGTAGTGTCTCCGCCTACTAAATCTACATTGTATTTTTTGCAGGCTAACGCAATTCCGTTATAAATTTCTTCTAGCGCTTCCACAGGAAATCGGTTGGAAACAGCCAAAGAAACTAAAATTTGGGTGGGAGTTGCATTCATGGCAGCGATGTCGCTTATATTTACTACAACTGCTTTATATCCAAGATGTTTCAACGGGACATATCCTAAATTGAAATGAACACCTTCTGCTAAAACATCGGTAGAAATAACAACTTTTTTTCCTTCGGAATTAATGATAGCTGCATCATCACCAATAGAAAGTTCGGTGGAAGAATTAGTAAAACTAAATTTTTCGGTTAAATGTTTTATCAAACCGAATTCTCCAAGTTTTGCAATAGGTGTTAGCTCAGGTTGCTTATCTTCAAACATAGACTAAATAATAATAAATTGAATAAATTAAAACCCATACGCAAACAAAAAACAACAAAAAAGATAATGCTGATTTAAAATTTTGTTTCTGCTTTTTGTAATAATGTTTGTATAATAATACTAATGGGAAGACGAGAAGAAATAATGCTGGAAAAACAAAAAAACTAAACATCTTTATTATTTAAAAACACTTGGATCAATATTTTGTGGGCGGAAGGGAAGATCCTTCAGAAATTCTCGGGTAAGAATTTTTGTATTTTCTGTTTTATATCCTTCCATACTTTGGATAATATCATCGGGTGGAGTAGTCATTTTTCTGAGCATCGTATCAATCCATACTCCGGTTGCTTCTCCAGTTGCACAATGAGTACCATCAAGAAGGTAAAACTTATGAATAAATTGATAAATACTGGCATCTGCCGAAACTCCTCCTATTTCTACTGTCACTAATACAGTTTGATCGGCATAAATCTCCTTGAAAAATGAAAATCGTTCATGCAAAATAACTGGGCCAATTCCCCATCTGTTGAGTTGGGCAACTCCCATTTTATGTTTATTCATAAATCCCATTCTTGCTTGTGCACAATACTGCACATAGCTGGAATTGGCAAGATGTCTGTTCGCATCTATATCACTCCAGCGAACTTCAAATGTATGGTGATAGGTAGACATTATTTCGAAAATTTTTGCAAAGATAAAGATTTCAGTGGGAACACTTTCTTTCTGTAAAGTTCAAAAATATAGAATTAATAAGGATTACATAAAATTGATGGAGTAAATATTGGTCAGAATATTTAGTTGAACAAAAAAGAGTGACTTCAATGGATGATAAAAACTATTTTTGCAAAAAAATCTTTTTGAAAAAAACTATTGTCATAATCGGAGGTGGAGCTGCAGGTTTTTTCTGTGCGGCAAACTTGGACGAAACAAAATATAGAGTGATCATTCTTGAGCAGAATTCTGATGTTCTCCAAAAAGTAAAAATTTCGGGAGGTGGAAGATGCAATGTTACTCATGCCTGTTTTGATCCGAAAGAATTGGTGCAGTTTTATCCTCGTGGAAACAAGGAACTTTTAAGCGTTTTTACCAAATTTCAGCCAGGTGATACTATGGATTGGTTTGAACAACGGAATATTTCTCTGAAAATTGAAAATGACAACCGTATTTTTCCCGAAACAGATTCTTCACAAACGATTATCAATACTTTCTTGGAAGAAATTCAAAAGAAAAATATTGAAGTAAAGACCAAAACTACGGTAAAGGAAATTCTAAAAGAAGCAAAAGGATATTTGGTGAAAACCAACAATGGAGAATTGAAAGCCGATATTATCATTTATACCACCGGAAGTTCTCCAAAATCTCTAAAAATTCTTGAAAATCTGGGTCATAAAATTATAGAACCGGTTCCGTCGCTTTTCACCTTTAATATTAAGGATGAATTGTTAAAAGAACTTCCCGGAACCAGTTTTGAAAATGCCGAAGTCAAAATTCCACAATTGAAAACAGAAGAAAACGGATCATTACTGATAACACATTGGGGACTTTCCGGACCGGCAATTCTCAAAATTTCGGCTTGGGAAGCCAGAAATCTGGCGAAACTAAAGTACACGTTTGAAATCGTGGTCAATTTTATTTCCGAATCACTATCAGAAGCGGAAGAAATATTTTTAAAATTCAAACAAAACAATCCGAAAAAGACTATTGGACAGTCTAAAATTTTCAATGTAACCAATCGTTTTTGGCAAAAGGTTTTAGAAATTTCCGAAATTGATTTCAATAAAAGTATTTCAAATATTTCAGCAAAAGAGATAAAATTGATCTTGGAAAATCTTTGTGCTAAAAAATTTGTAGTCAATGGAAAGTCTACATTCAAAGATGAATTTGTGACAGCAGGAGGTGTAGATCTAAAAGAAATTGACTTTAAAAATATGTCGTCCAAAATTCTTCCAGATTTTTATATTGCCGGAGAAGTTCTTGATGTTGATGCTGTAACGGGAGGTTTCAATTTTCAGGCGTGTTGGAGCGAAGCATGGTTGATTGCTAAGGATTTAACATAAAAAATATTCTATTGATTTTTTGTAACAGGTTAAATAAATTTTATATTTTTGAAAAAAATCAACACTTATGAAAAAATGTATATTTTCTGCTATTGCAGTTTTGGGGCTTACATTTGTAAATGCCCAGTTCAAACTTGATAAAGCAATTGATGGAGCTGCAAAAGGCATAAAAGCTCTTTCGTTTTCTAATGAAGATGCCAAAAGACTTTCTAAAGAAAGTGTAGACTGGATGGACAAAAACAATAAAGTAGCGAGTGCAAAAAGTCCTTACACTGTTCGTCTCAACAAACTTTTCGGGAAACACAAAAGCCAAGATGGACTTGCACTGAATTATAAAGTGTATGAAGTTTCTGATATCAATGCTTTTGCTTGTGCAGATGGAAGTGTAAGAGTATTTTCATCATTGATGGATATTATGACGGACGATGAACTTCTTGCGGTAATTGGTCACGAGATTGGTCACGTAAAAAATGAAGACACGAAAGACGCCATGAAATCTGCATACATGAAAGCAGCTGTAATGGATGCTGCATCATCTGCATCCAATACTGTTCAGAAATTGAATGACAGCCAACTTGGTCAATTTGCAAACGCATTTTTGGATGCTTCGCATTCAAAAAAGCAAGAGTCTGAAGCTGATTTGTATTCGTACAATTTTATGAAGCAAAACGGGTATAACGTTGTGGGAGCGTATACTGCATTCAAAAAATTGGCTCTTCTTTCAAGCGGAAAACCTACCACATTCCAAAAAATGATGAGTTCCCACCCTGATAGCGAAAAACGAGCGGCTGCTATTAAAAAGCAGGCTGAAAAAGATGGACTCTGGAAAGATCCGGGTGAAGTGAAACTTCCAACTACCAAATTGACAAAATAAAAATAAAAAGAGTGACTTTTCACTCTTTTTTTGTAAATTTTCAAAATGGATATCAGGCTACCTGTTTTTAAAGGAATGAAAATTCTTTTGGTTTTAGCATTTGCTTATTTTTTCTGGCTTATGCTGAGACTTACATTAGAATATATTCCTGCAAAATCGGATGTGAGTTTTCTGATGATAAAACAAACAGAAGTACATTCCAGACCAGAATATCTTTCATTTTTTTATGTTCATGTATATTCCAGCATTTTTGTTTTGTTCACAGGTTTTTTTGCTGTTTTGAGAAAAGATTTCGGAATTACAAATTTTCATAAAATTTCAGGAAAAATATATGTAACACTATTGCTGTTGCTTTCTGCACCTTCCGGAATTTACATGGGAATTTTTGCAAATGGAGGGATATATTCCAAACTATCTTTTGTACTTCTTGGAATTTTTTGGTGGTATTCTACCTATAAAGCGTACCGACTGATCCGGCAGAAAAGTTTTAATTTGCACAAACAATGGATGTGGAGAAGTTTTGCATTGGCACTTTCTGCGGTTACTTTAAGAATGTGGAAAGTAATTATCGTATATTTATTCCACCCAAATCCGATGGACGTTTATCAAATTGTGGCTTGGCTTGGATGGATTCCCAATATTTTGTTTATAGAATTTTTAATTTTAAAAAAAATAATATGATGAAAACATACAAATTAATTTTAATTTCTTCAATTTCCCTGTTTTTGTGGAGTTGCAAGAAAGAAGCATCTGCAACAGCAAAGAAAAGCGATTCTATTTCTGCCAAAAAAGATACACTGGTAGAGCCAGAATTTCATAAAGAACTTTATGGAATTTATACCGGGAACTTTATTGGTAGAGAAATGGTAAAGGATGAAATAGGAGAAGAATATGAAACAGATGTTTACAAAAAACTTTCACTAAAAATTAACAGAATTACCAAAGACAGCGTCTACGGACAAAGTATTGTGAATGGAAATCAACGTCCGTTTCGTGGAGTTTTTAATGAAAGTTCAAAATCTTTTATTTTGGATGAACCGGGAAGCGATAAAACTGACGGAAGATTTGAAGTGAAACTTTCGGATGACAGCCTTACAGGAAAGTGGACGGTTTTCAATAAAGCGGCTGTAAAATCACCAAACAAAACTCTGAAACTGATAAAAAAAGAATTTGTTTACAATCCGAATTTTATGCTTAGTGAAGATCGCGATTTAATTGATTGGAGCAGCCCTAAAGAATTTGTAGAAAAATATACTGATGAAGAAACAGGAAAAACAGAAAGCTATACGGTAGAAAAAAATAGAGTAGCTTCCGAAGCGATATTTAAATTAAATGCATCCAAACAAAAACTTACTGAAAATCAACTAAAAAATTTGCATAAACTTGATTTGGAAATCATTAAAAATGCTGTTTTTGCAAGACACGGATATTCTTTCAAAAAAGAAACATATCGCAATTTTTTTGAACAGACCGATTGGTATATTCCTGTCTCCAATAATGTGGATAACGATCTTTCTTCCACGGAAAAAGAAAATGTTGCGCTTTTGAATCGTTTTATAAAATATGCAGAAGACAAATACGATTATTTTGGAAGGTAATTTTTAGTATATTTGAAAAAAAAATTTAATGAAAAGGTATCTTCATCTATTTATAATTATCTTTTTGTTGGCTGTCACTTCCTGCCAGACAAGAGTTGTGGATCAGAAAAAACCGATGCAGAGTAATACTCTGGAATTGTATCAGAAATATACGATACAAACAAATGATGGTAAATCTGCAAAAGTGAAAATCCTGAAAATGGACGATAATAAAATTTATGGAAAAACCAATAAAGGAGAAGATGTTGAGATTGCAAAAACCGATGTGAAAGAAATAAAAAAGATTGATCTGCTTTCTTCAATTTTTGTTGGAGCAGGAGCAATTGCTGCATTTATTTTTATTCCTGTTTAATTAAAATTACGCTCAATAAAGAAAAAGGATTAGCTGAAAAGTTAGTCCTTTTTTGCTTTAATGAATATTAAAATGCAAGCACAACCTGCAAAATAGGAAAGAATATCGAGCCACGAAAAGGAGCTTCCTACAACAATATGAGCAACACTTCCTGGTTTCAGATGGAGAATCTCTGCAATTTGGAAATATTGAAGAACTTCTATAAGAATTGAAAAAATAAAAACGCCAGTTATAAGCAAAATTTTATTTTCTATCTTAAAAAATGATAAGATAAAAGTGTATATCAAAATCACTACAAGAACATCTCCAAAATACGAACGAATAAAGACAAAGTTTTTAAAAATAGTGGCAATGGAAACCTCAACTAAAAAGAGAATAACGGTCGCAATAAAATAGTTTAAATTAAATCTTAGCATTTTTGAATTAGTTTGATTTTACACAAGAGGAATGTTCATTTCTTCAATTTGAGCTTTATAATTTGAAGGTAGCAAAATATCTTTCAACAGCCAATCCATTTTCATAATTTTACTGATTTTGTAAAGCGGAACTGCGGGAGAAATTAAGGAAAAATCATTGAAATTAAGAAGTTCTTTCACTCTTTGTGGAACCACTAATTTCTGGCCTTCAATCATTACTCGGAATCTCATCGTTCCCAAATGTTTTTTGTATTGCTTGAATAGATCGACGGTATATTCGCTTTTTTGTAGATTTTCTTGGATATGCTTTTCTCTTGCTGAAAGCCAATTCTGATAATTTTCGGGTAATTCTTTGATTTCCATTCCTTTTCCTACTCTGTAAAATACATTGTAAACCTCTTCTTTTTCGGCTTCGCTCAATTTTCTTTCCAGAAGTTCATAGGCAGCAATAGAGTAGTGGATCAGCATAAAAAGTACATCTCGATACGCCCAATCCGGAATTTTGTATCCTCGTTTTTTTTCTACAGCAGCATGAATTTTATAAATAGTTTCAATGGCTTTTTCAGCGTCTTTTTGTGAAGTGAAAACAATTTTTCGTGCATATTCTACAGTTGAAAATAATCTTCCCAACGGATCAGAAGGGAGTTTTCCTGTAAAATAAAGCCAATCCACAGCTTTGTTCAAGGCAAATTCTGCGGCAGCTCCAGCAAAAATGAAAAGAATAGTATCGCTTTTCCCCCAAATTTCCCGAACAATAGATCCTTCTTTCACAAAATTATCCTGAGTTTTCTCAAAAGAATTTTGGAAAACCATTTTTCCGGAAGAAAAAGGACATTTCGAAAAGTCGGAATTAGTATTGAAATTCATTTTCTTTAAATTGAAATCTAAAGCAAAGATATAAATTAACTTTGAATTACAAAGTTCTTTGTAAAATTTTTTTGAAATTTATAGAATCAAAAATTAAATTACTCATTCAATTTCATTACCGAACGATATTCTAAATAAGACATAGTGCCGTAATAGCCGGTAAACAGTAAAATTTTCCCAAAAACAGACATTACGACTCCATCTCCTATTCTTTCATGCGTAATAATTCCCAATTTCTCAAATAAACTTTCAGAAATTGTAACGACAAAAATCAAAGGAAATAGGATAAAAAGTTTTTGAAACTTAGTTTTTACGATCTTATTTTTATCTTCTTCAGGAATATTAAAAAAGAGAAATTTTTGTGAAAAAATAACAGCAATAAAAGTGTTAAAATAAATGGAGTTGAAACTAAACTTATCGAACAGAACAAAAAAAGAAAAAATGAGAATGCCAAGAAGTAAAAGCAAACGAGATTTGTAAGGAAAAAAAATAATAAAAATAACAGGAATTGTAAGAAACATATCGTAAAACCAAAGATAGACATATTGCTTTATCTGGTCTGCACCGAAATATTTTGGAAAAAAGGCAAAGCAGGAATATTGTATTGCCAAAACAGCATAAGCAATTGCATTTTCATACTTTTGAAAAAAAAATTTATTCATGAGGTCGTTTCATTATATCACCTCCCGATCATTTTCTTAATTGCATTCAATTTCATTAATGCTTCGATTGGTGTCAAAGTATTGATGTCAATTTTTGTCAATTCTTCTCGGATATTTTCCAAAACCGGATCATCCAATTGGAAAAAAGAAAGCTGCAAATTTTCTTCGGTTACACGTTTTATTTTTTCGGTTGAACCACTTTGTGAACGACTATCTTCTAATGTTTTCAGAATTTCATTGGCACGATTTACCACTTTTGAAGGCATTCCTGCCAGTTTTGCCACATGAATCCCAAAACTATGTTCGCTTCCACCCTGAACCAACTTTCGTAGAAAAATAATATTCCCTTTATTCTCCTGAATGGAAACGTGAAAATTTTTGATTCTTTCAAAATTCAGTGTCATTTCATTCAGTTCGTGATAATGCGTTGCAAAAAGAGTTTTTGGCTGAGTCGGATGTTGATGAAGATATTCTGCAATTGCCCAAGCTATGGAAACTCCGTCATAAGTGGAAGTTCCACGTCCGATTTCGTCCAATAAAATCAAACTTCTTTCCGAAATATTATTGAGAATATTGGCCGCTTCATTCATTTCCACCATAAAAGTAGATTCACCCGCAGAAATATTATCTGTAGCTCCAACTCGTGTGAAAATTCGATCAAGAATTCCAATTTGTGCGTGTTTTGCAGGAACAAAACTTCCGATTTGCGCTAAAAGACAAATAATGGCAGTTTGTCTCAAAATGGCTGATTTTCCCGCCATATTCGGACCGGTAACCATAATAATCTGCTGAGAATCTTTGTCTAAAAAAATATCGTTCGGAATATATTTTTCGCCTAAAGGAAGCGCATTTTCAATAATCGGATGTCGGGCTTCCTGAAGCTCAATCGCAAATCCTTCATTTAAAATCGGTTTTGTATAACTTTCAGAAACAGACAATTCAGAAAAACCAACGGCAACATCAATCTGAGCAATCAATCCGGAATTTTCCTGAATCAGATCAATGTATTTCATGGCTTCTGCACAAGTTTTGCGATAAAGCTGCAATTCCAGTACAGAAATTTTTTCTTCAGCACCAAGAATCTGATCCTCATATTCTTTTAATTCTTCTGTAATGTAACGTTCCGCATTTACCAAAGTCTGCTTTCTGATCCAATCATCGGGAACTTTATCTTTGTGCGTATTCCGAACTTCAATATAATATCCGAAAACATTGTTGAACGAAATTTTAAGGCTTGAAATTCCGGTACGTTTAATTTCGCGGTTGCACATTTCTTCCAGAAAATCTTTTCCTTTGGTTTGCAGATTTCTCAGTCTGTCCAATTCATCATCAATTCCGTTTTTAATGACATTTCCTTTGGAAATATTCACGGGAAGTTCTTCGTTCAGATGCTGCTGAAGATAGGTAATCAATTCCGTTAAATCATTCAAAGGTTCTATCCAAGCCAAAACATCGTGTTTCGGTTTTAATAATTCTTTGATTTTATGAATATTGATAAGGCTTTGACGAAGATAACCTAATTCTTTCGGAGAAATTTTTTCAGCTGCTAATTTTCCCATCAATCGATCTAGATCTGAAACCGATTTTAGCAATTGTAAAATTTCAAATTTTAAATCTTCTTCGTTATTGAAAAATTCTACCAAATTTAACCTTCTTTCAATTTCATGGATAGATTTTAATGGAAGAATAGTTCTTCTTCTCAACAATCTTCCTCCCATTGGTGTGGAAGTTTTATCGATAATATCTAAAAGACTTTTTCCTTCTTTTGAAGTTGGATAAATAATTTCCAGATTTCTCAGCGTAAAATGATCCATCATCAAAAAATCGTCTTGCGGAATTTTCTGAATTCTGGTGATATGGGAAAGTAAATTGTGGTGCGTATCTTCAATGAGATAAGCAAAAACAGCTCCTGCTGCTGTAATTGCGGTTTGCATTTCTTCCACTCCGAAACCTTTTAAAGAATTGGTTTTGAAATGAGAAGTCAGTTTTTCCTGAGCAAAATTGTATTGGAAAGCCCAATCTTCCAGCTTGAAAACATTTCGGTTTTTCAATTGTTCCGGAATTTGGGTGCTTCTTTGGTAAATAATTTCGCTCGGATCAAAAGTATTAACAATATGAAGAAGTTTTTCCAAATTTCCTTCGCTTACCAGAAATTCTCCTGTGGAAATATCCAAAAGAGCCATTCCGTATTTTTCTTTCTCTTTGTGCAAGGAAAGCAGGAAATTATTTTTTTTGGAATTCAGAACCTGATCGTTAAACGTAACACCCGGAGTTACCAATTCTGTAACGCCTCTTTTTACGATTCCTTTCACCATTTTCGGATCTTCGAGCTGGTCGCAAATAGCAACCCGAAGTCCGGCTCTTACCAATTTTGGCAAATACGAATCTAAAGAATGGTGCGGAAAACCGGCCAATTCTGTATTTTCTTCGCCAATTCCTCTTTTCGTTAAAACAATTCCTAAAATTTGAGAAGTTCTAATAGCGTCTTTTCCGAAAGTTTCGTAGAAATCTCCAACCCGGAACAGTAACAATGCATCAGGATATTTTGCCTTGATGGTGTTATATTGCTTCATTAGTGGAGTTTCTTTCTTTGCCATATTTTTGATGTAAGATAAAGGAGGTCAAAAATACGAAATGATAAAGGTTTTCAAACAAGAATAGGAAATATTTTAAAGAACCGTTGAAATTTTATTTTCAAATTTTTTAAAGGCTTCTACGATGTTCCTTTAATATTTATATTTAAAATTTCAATTCTGGAAACAATGTTGAAAATAACTAATTTTGCAAAAAATTTTGAATGCATTATTACAACAATAAAAATTTTTTCAAAATTCTTTTCAGTCTCCGAAATGAAGATACGATCAAAACCCTTGCTCCTTCCTTGGTAGGTATTGCTTTGTATTCTTTCGGAATTTATTATCTGGAAATAGAATTTTTGAAACTCACAGAAAAATCTACTGTAAAAAATGTAAATCTGCTGCATACATTGTTAGGTTTTGTTTTGTCTTTGTTGTTGGTTTTCAGGACAAATACAGCTTATGACAGATGGTGGGAAGGAAGGAAACTTTGGGGAAAGCTCATCAATGATTCCAGAAATTTTGCGGTGAAACTGAACAGCTATTTGCCAAAAGAAAAAAATAACGAACGTGAATTTTTTCAACAGCATATTACTTTTTTTGCCCACTCATTGAGCCGCCATTTGTCTGAAGAGTCAACAAAGATGGCTTTAGATAGCGATTATTCTGAAATAGAAAACTCGATTAAGCATCATGCTCCCATTGAGTTGATTAATAATATGTCAAGCCAAATTTCAAGGCTTAATAAAGAATCTCTTATTTCTAACGAGCAGCTTATTGTTTTGGATGCTCAGCTTTCCGGTTTTCTGGATGTTTGTGGAGGTTGCGAAAGAATTAAAAATACACCGATTCCATTTTCATATTCCTCTTTTGTGAAAAAATTTATCATTCTTTATTCGATGGCTTTACCCATTGCGTATGTTACAACCATTGGTTGGGTGATGATTCCGCTAACGGTTTTTGTATTTTATGTTTTGATGAGCCTTGAAGTAATTGCTGAGGAAATTGAGGATCCGTTCAACAATGACGAAAACGATTTGCCGACGGAGAAAATGGCTCAGAATATTGAGAAAAATGTGGATTTAATTTTTAAAAATTAAGATTTTGACAAAGAAATTGAAACTTGAAGAACTCGGTAGAATAGATGTGGAAACTTTTAAAAAAACCGAAAAAATTCCGCTTGTTGTTGTTTTGGATAATATCCGTAGTATGCATAATGTGGGCGCTGTTTTCCGTACTGCCGATGCTTTTTTGGTGGAAAAAATCATTCTTTGCGGCATCACTCCAAAACCACCTCATCGTGAAATCCATAAAGCGGCACTTGGTGCTACCGAAAGTGTGGACTGGAATTACTATGAATCTGTGAAAGAAGCGATTTTGGATTTAAAAACGCAAAAATATGAAGTGCTTGGAATTGAACAGACTACAAATTCAGAATTAATTACAAATTATACTATTGATTCATCAAAAAAATATGCTGTTGTTTTAGGAAATGAAGTGGAAGGAATTTCCGATGAAATTCTGAATCATTGCGACGGTTTTCTCGAAATTCCCCAACTGGGAACAAAACACTCTTTAAATGTCTCAGTTTGTGGAGGAATTGTGATCTGGGAGTTTTTTAAAGGATATGAAAAATGAAATTGGGTTTAATGATTAGGAATGTATTCTTTATTTTTCATAATTATTAGATAAAAGTAAGTATAAATTTAAATTAAAAC
>NZ_JBXUGL010000032.1:0-32844 GCF_057180505.1 Chryseobacterium sp. HNCC26DJ241
TTCATATTTATTTCTTGTAACACTTACATTAGCTGTTTTACTACAAGTTCCTGTGGAAGCAGTTGCTACATAGCTTTGAGTTCCACTAGGTGCAGCATACAATGTTCGAGCATTTCCTCCTGTATAAGGAGTGGTAAGTCCAGCATCTGTATATAATCCTGTTGTAGGAGACCAAGTGACTGGTTGTTGTGCATTACCAGTAATTGCGACATCATCCATTGCGAAAAAATTAAGATTAAAAGAATTTCCGCTCAAAACAAATCGTAAATAAACTGTTGAGGCTCCGTCTAAAGCTGACAAATCAATATTTGTTGCAGCCGGAGTATTAACAAATACATCAGAACCCGATACACTAGTAAACGTTTGAGACCATCTATCTGTCCAGTTTGAATTATCAGTAGATGTTTGCAATTTTAGCACAAATGAACCAGCTGCAAAAAACTCTAGATCATATTTAAAGGATGCCTTCATTGAAACAAAACCTGTAGTAGTAATTGCAGGACTATTTAAGTACCAATCTCCCGTACCATCTGTTCCGAGTGAATTAAACCATAATGCCATTTCATTTGCTACACCTCCAGCGTCATTAGAAGCAGAAGCACCCCATCCAAAAGCACTAAAAGCATTAGTTCTAGACCAACCTACTGGTAAATTGCCTACACCGCTTGTAACTGAATTAAAATTCTGAGAAAATATACTTTGGGATGTAGTAGTTCCACCAGTCGCATCTAATTTCACATAATCTGTAGTACAAGCATCAGCACTTGCAGGTGAAATTGTTGAAGTAATCGTAACATTAGAAGGTGTTGGATTTACATTTACTGTAAATGCAGCTGTTGTAGTACAATCTAATGGATTAGCATTTGAGGCTGTTAAAGTATAATTTGTTGTTGCAGTTGGATTGAATGTCCATCCCGTAGTTGAATCACCACTTACCCCTGTTGAAGGAGACCAAGTATAATTCGTATAACTCGAAGAACCTGTACTAATTGAAACTGTTGGAGATGTATCTCCATTACAAATCGTAGTTGAAGAAGAACTCAGAGTTATAGCAGGTGCAGAGGTAACAGTTGCCGTAACTTTTGTTCTTGAAGATGTACAGTCTTTTTGTACTTTCCAATTGTACAAATAATAATATGTAGTACTAGTTCCTGATATATAACCGCTGGTTATGCTTCCAACACTACCGATAGCATAAGGAAAACCACCTGGAGAAAATTCTCTTATTAAACTTGCAGTACCTGAAGTTACTAAAATTCTGTAACCGGTTCCAACAGGTATTGACCATCCTAAATTTGCTGTGTATGGTGTAGTAGTAGCCAAAACTCCTGTTCCTGCTGGTGCAGTAAAAGTAGTTGACGTTTGAAGAACCGTTCCAGAACTATTTTGAAGCTGAATTACAAATGTTCCGGAAGAAGTGGTTCCATTATATACATCCACAGAATTCAAAGTGAACGCTGTACTTGCATCAAATACCAGCCCATAAGATGATGGTGTTGTATTAGTGATTGCTGTAGGAGCATTTCTACCTCCTGTTTGAATTGAGCCAGGAGTACTTGCTTCCACCCAATAATCAGTTGTTGTAGAAATAGAAGGTGTTGTAAAACTAGTCCCTGTTCCTAAACTTGTTCCTCCAGTAGAAGCAGAATACCAATTAAGCGTTGTTCCTGAAGATCCTGTTGCTGATAATCCTACTGTACCTGTTCCACACCTTGTTCCAGGAGTTGTTCCTGTTATCTGTGGATTATTTACAGTAATCTGTACTGTAGGCTGTAGACATGTATTTCCATTACTATCCTTTACTATAACTTTATAATAAGTTGTTGCTGTAATGGTTCCTGGTGCATACGTAGAAGATACTGCTCCACTTAAATCGGTATATGAGCTTCCATCCGGACTACTTTGCCACTGATAGGTCGCTGCTCCATATCCTGATGATGGTGTCAGACTTAATGTTCCAGGATTTCCTGAACCACAAAAGGATGTTCCACCAGAAGCACTAATTGTAGCAGATGCCGGTAATACAGTAGCTGTATAGGTTACACTATTGTATACACAACCTGTAACAGAATTACTTGCTGTCAAGGTATAGGTAGTAGTAGACGTAGGGCTGAATGTCCAACCTGTAGACTGGTCACCAGTTGGCAACGCTCCCGTTCCTGTTGTAGCTACCCATGTGTAAGTATCATAATCTGATACATTGGATGTAACTGTAACCAATGATGATGAACTTCCATTACATATTGTACTAGATGTACTACTTAGCGTTACAGTATTAGCAGTGGTAACAGTTGCTGTAACCTGAGTTCTTGGTGAACTTGTACATGTGGCAACCTGACCTGTGAAGACTAAATCAAGTCTGTTTCCGGATATTGTTCCTGTAGCTGCCGTAGAACCTGAAGTATCTGAATGCAAGACTTTACTAGCTGCTGTTGTAAACTTTGTAATCGAATTGTTCGTAAGATCAGCTCCGGAATATGTAACATCAATAATAATATTTGATGTACCGTCCCAAACAAACGGTGTAGAGAAAGGTATCGTTTGTAATCCTGAAGACGTATGAGTATAAGTAGCTGATGGATAAACAGTTGTAAAACCAGTTGTTGATGCCCATGTAGTAGAGGTAAAGGTAGACGATGTTGTAGTACCGATCTTAACTGTATAATTATCATTTGTCGCGGCATCACCAAGTGAAGTAATATTATAAGCCATTGAAGTAATATTACCCGCTTTTAATCCTGCCGCAGATAACTCAGCCGCAGTATAAATAGTTTGAATTCTATAACTCGGCCAACGGTTAACAAATGCTGATGGTTGTGTAGTTGCTGTAGTATTTGAAGCACCTGTTCCTATTGTAGCAGTTCCACTTCCAATTACACCGGCTTCAACATAATAATTAGTTGTTGTAGAAATAGAAGGTGTTGTAAAACTAGTCCCTGTTCCTACAAGGTTTCCTCCAGTTAATGCATCATACCAATATAATGTCGTTCCTGAAGATCCTGTAGCTGATAATCCTACTGTACCTGTTCCACATCTTGTTCCTCCTGTTGTAGTCAATACTTGTGGATTATTTACAGTAATCTGTACTGTAGGCTGTAGGCATGTATTTCCATTACTATCCTTTACTATAACTTTATAATAAGTTGTTGCTGTAATGGTTCCTGGTGCATACGTAGAAGATACTGCTCCACTTAAATCGGTATATGAGCTTCCATCCGGACTACTTTGCCACTGATAGGTCGCTGCTCCATATCCTGATGATGGTGTCAGACTTAATGTTCCAGGATTTCCTGAACCACAAAAGGATGTTCCACCAGAAGCACTAATTGTAGCAGATGCCGGTAATACAGTAGCTGTATAGGTTACACTATTGTATACACAACCTGTAACAGAATTACTTGCTGTCAAGGTATAGGTAGTAGTAGACGTAGGGCTGAATGTCCAACCTGTAGACTGGTCACCAGTTGGCAACGCTCCCGTTCCTGTTGTAGCTACCCATGTGTAAGTATCATAATCTGATACATTGGATGTAACTGTAACCAATGATGATGAACTTCCATTACATATTGTACTAGATGTACTACTTAGCGTTACAGTATTAGCAGTGGTAACAGTTGCTGTAACCTGAGTTCTTGGTGAACTTGTACATGTGGCAACCTGACCCGTGAAGCTAATAGAAGGACGGTTAGCAAATGTTGTTGCTCCGGCTGAAGCACTACAAGCACCTGTAGTACCTAAAAGGTTGATGTTGCTAACCGAAGAAGGTGTTGTTGCAGAAACTGTAGAAGAACCTCCTACAACTGCAACAGTGTAACAGATATTTACCAATATATCCGATGTACCATCCCAAGCAAATGTAGATGATGCTCCTGTTCCTGTTCCAAAGGTATGTGTGTTAGTTCCAGAAACTGCAGTATATGTTGATGCATTATAAACAAGTGTTCCTGTTGCGGTATTAAATGTAGAAGTAAGTGGTAACGCACTTGTAACATTGGCTAAACTAATTTTATAATTCGTTGCTGAACCAGAACCAACAGAAGATACATTAAAAGATAATGATGTAATATTTCCTGCTCTTAGTCCCAAAGCTCTAAGCTCTGAAGCAGTATAAATTAATTGATGTCTATAATCTCCTGTACCAAAGCCATATCGATAAACACTTCCACTAAATTCTGTAGTGGTTGGTGAAATTGAAATATTCCCATTACCTGTTAGTTCAGCATTTACATAATAATTAGTAGTTGTAGAAATAGAAGGTGTTGTAAAGTTTGTTCCTGTTCCTACCAAATTACCTCCTGTTAAAGCATCATACCAATTTAATGTAGTACCTGCAGATCCTGTTGCTCCTAATGTCACTGTTCCTGTTCCACATCTTGTTGCAGGTGTGGTTGTAGCTACTGTTGCATTATTTACTGTTACTGTTACTATATTTGAATAAGCTGTTGAGCTACTTGTGGTACAAGTTACTTTTAATCTATAATAAGTAGTAGAAGTAATAGTAGGCGTGGTATAATTAGAATATGTTGAGGATGCAGTTCCTATATCCGTAATTACTGTAGCAAAATTATCTGTAGAAGATTGCCATTGAAATGTAATTCCTGTTTTTGAGGTGTACCCACTAGCCGAAATTGTTGTAGATCCAGAATTACAAATTGTAGAAACTGATGCCGTTGCAGTACCAGCTGCTGGTGTTCCTGTACAAGGATTTACACCATCAAACTCTGATGCACCTATATCAGGAGATGTACCTCCATTTACTGGACTTGGAAATGGTCTTGTTATTCCCCAATAATCATCTGTAATACTTGGTGTGGAAATTGTCTGAGCTCCAGACTCCGCAAATGATGCAGTTCCTAAAGCAATTCTCAAGTAATTAGGATCGGAACCTGTAGTACTTTGGAAAGTAGTATTTTCAGTTTGTGAAACAGTTTCCCTTGTTGATACTCTTGTTTGGAAAGCAGTTAAAGTCTGATCACTATTAGTGCCATCATTATAAATTAAATTACTAGATCCTGGTGTACCTGCATAAAATAAATTATTATTAGAAGTAGTTGCATAATTATTCAAGTTAGTTGAAGCACTTCTTCTTAATGCAACTGCTAAACCGGTTCCTTTTGGAGTAGAATTATTAATAACAATATTATTTCTTAAATCCAAAGCAGCAGTTGTCGAAGTGGTATTGAAAGTATGAAAAACTCCGGTAGTTCCAAAATTAGTACCAGAAGACGTAGCATTTAAATAAATTGTGTTGAAATAAATTCGATAGTTACTGGTTGTACCTGTTGCGGTAATAGAAATTCCTCTAATAGCATCTGTTGAATTTGCAGCAGGAGCTTTCAAGTCACCAATCACATTATTATACACATTAGCATTTATAGAGGCACTCCCAGATAATACTATTCCATTAACTCCAGGCGTGGTTGTGAATGCTCCTGTAGTAGATAAATCATAAATTTTATTTTTATATACATTATATGTTGTTCCATTTGTTCCACCCGTTACCATTATACCATTTGCAACCCCTGAAGTTGTACCAACGCATGACAATGTATTAATCGTGTTGCCATAAATATTTGCAGCTGTTGATGTTGTGATACCTGCAACTGTGGCAGTTGTACTGGTTGATGATAAATTATTAATTGTATTACCATTAATGTTAGTAGTAGTTGCTGGCGAACTATTACTTATACCTGTAACGGCTCCACCAGTTCCTGTAGAAGATAATCCCGTAATAGTATTAGAAGCAAGTGTTAATGTAGTAATAGTTCCACTACCTCCTTGTGACAACCCTGTAATTGCTCCTGTTCCTGTAATATTGGTGATTGTATTACTAGACATATTAGTATTACCTCCAAAATTAGCTTGTAATGCCGTAACAGAAGAAGAACCACATGTCCAATTACTGAAAGTATTGCCGGTAATTGTTTTTGTTGGCGTACTACTTACACCATCATTGTTAAACCAACCAATAATAGTAGTAGCACCAGTTACGGTAATATTGGAGAAATTATTGTTCATGTTTTGGTGGGCAGTAGTCGAGGTAGAAGAACCTCCATCATTATACAATATCACCGATCCACCTGCTCCACCTTTGTTAAAGCCAGTTACAATACTATTGGAGTTAATTGTTTTAAAACCACTTGTTGGTGCATTTACACTATTTGAAATGAAAATTACATTTCCAGTAGTATTTACATTAAGGTTAGTAAATGTATTTGAACTAATATTTTGAGATAACGTTGTAGCTGTATTAATCAAATATGCATTTGGTGTAGATATACTATGAGAACTCGTACTTGCAACGTTATATACAATTCCTCTAATATCATTTCCAGTAATTGATAATGCAGCAGTTGCAGCTCCCCCAGTATTTGTGACTGCAGTAACAATACCACTTGTCGCAGCACTGAAAGTAATTGCATTTCCACTTGCATTACCTATTTGGTTATTATTAATATTAATAGCATTAACAACAGCACCCGTATTTGACAACCCTGTGAAACCTCCTGTTGTTGCCGTAGAAGTAGTTCCTCTAATAATATTATTATTCATATTAAGAGTACCCGGTGCAGAAGAGTTTACAATTCCTACAATAGTTGTAGAGGAAGATGTTCCTCCCACCGAAGTATTTAATATTGTATTATTGTTAATATTAATAGTTGCGGTACTCAAAGCCGTCATTCCCTGACTTCTAATAATTTCCAGAGTTCCAGAAGTAAAGTTATCTGTAATCGTAACTGTATTATTTGAAATAGTTGAGGAAAAAGTACCTGTAGGTGCAGTAGCAGTATAATCTTTAAAAATACCTCTTAAAGTAACTGCTGTTCCTGAAATAGTTGCACTAGTAATGGTATTATATGATACATTTTCACCTGTCTGATGATTTATAAATATACAATATGATGTACCACTATTAGAAATATAACTACTTGTTGCTCCTGCTCCACCCCAGTTTGTAATGGTGTTTCCAGTTGATGAAGAACTTCCTCCTATGTCATTTCCAACATCTTGAAAAGCAGCAGTTCCACTTCCTATAAATGCAATTCCCATATTTACATTGGAAATGGTATTGGAATAAATTTTATTATTACTATTTGCTCCGGCTGCTGAGGTAATATCCGCAGTAGTACCTACTGCAGTAGCAGTATGCCTTGTATTGCTATAAATTCCAAAGGTATTAGTATATGTTCTATTAAGTGATATAGTACAATTTTGTATTGTATTATTCTGTGCTCCATTGGTAGCAGAAGCATATAAGAGCGCAACACCCCATTCCGTCATATTATTAGACGCAGCTGTAGTCGTAGTATTAGATGAATTTTCTTGCATCGTAAAACCATCTATGGTAATATAATCTCCTCCAATGATTTTAAAGATTGCATCATTCAAATTACCTGACGTCTGTGGAGTCGGAGCTGTAAATATTGGATTCGCTCCGGTTCCATTTTTAATAAACGTTATCGGATTGGTAGAAGTTCCAGTTGCAGTTAAACTATATCCACCGACCGGTGCTGTTTCCGTATATCCTGCATTTACATAACATGTTATTGTTCCTGTATGTATTGTTCCTCCGTTAATAGCGGTAATAGCACTTGCTAATGTAGAGTAAGTTGCAAATGTGGAAGTACCTCCGGTTGAAACAACCGTTACAGGGTTCGAAGATACGGTATAAGAATAGTTAGAACCACTATTGTTATTTAAGTTGATGGTAAACCAATCAGCGTTGCTACCGTTTGTAGCCACATTGCTATTTCCAGAAGTGAAAACATAATAGCTCACGTTTGCTCCTGCTGTGTTGGTTGCTGCAGGAATAGTAGCGGTATATGTAGTTCCCGAACCACTCATTTGCACAACTGTAGAAGTAGAGTAAGCATTTGTTGTATAACGTAAATAGACAGCCTGACCCGTGCTTAACGCACCATCCAAAGTAGCTGTAACTGTAACATTAGTATTTGGAATTGGGTTCGTACTTGCAACAGAAGAGACGGAACGAACTGCACCTTGCACCCTGAAGTAAACAAACGCATTGCTTGATGTTCCCGAATTCGGAGTTTTAAATACGTAATTATCTGTTGTATTTGGACAAGTGATGAAAAATGCACCATCTGTATTACAAGTAGACATATTGTTGTATGTCGTACTATTACCAGATGTCCAGTCTTGATCAGAACCGCATCCATTTTTACCCCATTGGTTAAGATCACCAGACCAATTCCTTACTAATCGGAAAAACTGATTGCCTGTACCTTTTGGATTAGCTGTAAAAATTCTTGAGGTTCCGGCACTTGCATTAAAGCCCTGAATGTCTGATACAGCCCATCCATTTGTAAAGCCACTGCCAATAATCCCGTTTTGTGTCCATCCAAGGACAAATAAAAACAAGAAAGCAAAAGAAAAAAACTTTCCTTTCTTTAAAGATAGTAGTTGTTTCGCCATATTTTTAAGCAATTTTATTTCTTATTGATATTATTAAGTTTTATTTTTTGAAAAATTACGAATAGATAACAAAATTATAATAATTTTTGTATTAGTGTCATATTTATTAAAAAAAAATTAAAATTTATTCAATTTTAATTTTATTCGAATTAATTGTAGCTGACTAAAAAAAAATAATTTTATTAAATAAAATAGATCATTAAGCGATTTTTTTAAATCCATAATAGAAATGAAAATAAAAAAACACAAAATAAATTACATCAACAAATAAAGATTTAGAAACAATAAAATAAATAAAAATAGCGTTTTTAATCCTCAAATTAAGGTTACAAACATTGATATTCTTTCAAAATTGCCTCCCAAACTAATGATTGGCTGTAAGCGGATTCTATAGATTTTCTGGAATTACTTTTTAAAATTTTTGCAAAACTTTTGTCAACAAGAATATGTTGCATCGCTAATTTTAAAGCATTTTCATTTTTAGCAGGAATGATGATTCCGTTTTTACCTTCATCAATAATTTCGTTGCAGCCATTAATGTCTGACACAATTGAAGGAAGCTCCATAGCTCCTGCCTGCAAAACCACATTGGGAAAACCTTCCCGATAACTCGGAAAAACCAAACAATCACTAATGGCAAAATAAGGACGAACATCATCCTGAAATCCTACACTTATAATATTGGAATTATTTTCAATTTCCCGAATCGTTTCAGGAAGCAACGGATCTAGCTCCTGTTCTAAAGATCCAACCAAAAGAAGTTTTGAAGAAACTGAAGATTCAATTTTTGTAAAAGCAGAAACCAATTCATTAATTCCTTTATCTCGCACCAATCTGCCAACAAAAATAAAAACAAAGTCTTCTTCCAGTATATTCAGTTTTTGTTTTAAAATTAGCATTTCCTCTTCCGAAAATAATTCTGGATTGAAATACTCTAAATCTACTCCATTGACATTGCCATTTGCAATAATCTTTAATGGTTTTTTTGTGATTTTAAATTTTATTAAATCTTTTTTTACCCCTTCTCCTTCCGGATATATATGTGTAGCAAAATGACACAAGATTTTATCCATAAAAATCAATATCCTTTTTAGAATACCATTTTTGTAAGGAAATATCAATCCCGTAAACGTGTGCATTCGTACAGGAACTCCTGCAAATTTTCCGGCAATCATGCTGAGCAATCCTGCTTTTGGAGTAATAGAATGTATAATATCCGGTTTTTCTTTCCTAAAATAATGGTATAATTTCCAAAGCGTTACAACATCTTTTAAAGGAGAAATCTGGCGTTGCATTTCTATCGGATGTACTCTCACACCTTCCCTTTCCACAACTTCATCCAAATCTTTTCCTTTTCCGGAAATAGCAGTTACATTATAAAATTGATTCAAATATTTCAGTTGCCCCTTTAGTAAAATATTCAAAGAAATGGGTACTGTGGAAATCCGAAATAGTTTTTTCATATATCAGTTACAGCTCTTTGCTTTTAGACTGCTTTCTGTTTTTAAATAAAATTATACCATATAAAATACTTCCAAATGGTATTGCTAAAAGAGTTAAGAATTTTTTAGGTGACTCATTTAAAAAATTTTTGTTTTTAGACAAAAAACTGCTTGAAACATAATGTACTGCATCTTTGAACCTTTTCTTTCTTGATTTTGACAACACCATTCCTTGCTTTCTTATAAATGCAAAACCTTTTGGATTATTATAATACTGCCGGAACATATTAAGAGATGAACCTCCTTCCTGATAATCCACATTTACCAAAACTTCATTTAAAGTGACCATTTCATAATCCTCATCCGCCAGAAGATATTTATAACCCAATCCTACGTATTTTTCCCCTTTAAAAAGAGGATATTCAGGATAACGATTCATTACGTCCGTTCTGTAAACCAATTTTTTATCTCCCGTTCCGCCGCTCAGATAAAAACCTTCCAATGTAGTGGTTTCTGTACGAAATTTTGAACCGATGATCCTATTTTGTAAATCAGCATCTAATCCTATTATTCCGCTGTATTTTTTCTGATCCATAGAATGCCACTTTTCTAGAATCAATTCCACAGCATTTGTGGGCATAAAGTCGTCGGAATCAATACACGTATTGAGTATCGTTTTTATATTTTTATAGGCGGTATTATGCGCTCCATGCATTCCCTGATTTTGCTGAAAAACATATACAATTTCAAGAATTTTCTCCTGCATAAATCCATCAACAACTTCCTTAGTATTATCCGTAGATCCATCATCCACAATAAGCCATACAAATTCTTTTAAAGTCTGGTTCTTTAGACTTTCATATAAGCGTGGCAAAAGATGAGCACGATTAAAGGCAGGAGTAAAAACGGTTAAAACTTTCATCAAATTCTTTTCAGTAACTGCAAATATTTCTTTTCTAATTTTTTGACATTGTCATGAATGTCATATCCTTTTTCCGTAATGATCTCTGAAGTATTTTCTCTTTCATACATCATTTTTACGGTGACATTTTTCGCCCAGATTTCAGGAGAGTCTTTCAACGAAATTATTTCGACATTTTTCTCGATTAAAATTGATTCTGTTGGAATTCCATCAGAAATAAAACATTTAATTCCGGATGCTTGAGCTTCAACAAAAGCTACAGAAAAACCTTCAAACAAAGACGGAAATAAAAAAGCATCCATTCCCTGAAGCAACTCGTTCACATCAGTTCGCAATCCTAGAAATATAACTTTATCCGCGAGATTCAATTTTTCGACTTTTGCTATTATCTCATTTTTTAGCTCGCCCTCTCCTACCAAAAAAAGTTTACAATTCTTATTTTTCTTGATAATTTCGGAAAAAACATCAATCAAAAAAAAGTGGTTTTTTTGCGTGTTGAATCTTCCCACATGAAAAAAATTATAGCTTTCTTCAGCATCTAATTCCTTTCTTATTTTTGTTCTTACTTCTTCATTATACTGAAATTTTTTTGTATCAATAGCGTTATTCATTTGATATGATTTTGCGGCTCTTCTTTTCCCAAATAACCATTTTGCAGAATCTTCACCACAGGTAAAATACGTGTTGATATAGTTTCGCATTCTTCTTTTCCAAACAAATCTGAAAGCGGCTTTTTTGTCCAAATCCATTTTAGAATTATGAGCATGTGCAATAATGACGGGAATTTTTCTTCTTTTCGCTTCCTGATAAATAAATAATCCTAACTCGGACAGCTGACCATGAACAATCTGATAATCGGGATTTTCGTCAAAAAATTGTTTTACCGCTTTTTTATAATTTCTGAGTCTTAAAGGATGAATTTCCGGTAAACGAAAAATTTTACCCCCTAATCCTAAAATTTCTTTTTCATAAACTCCTTCTTTCCGATGAACCAAAAAATCGAACTGGATTTTTCTACGATCCATATTACGATAATAATTCATCAAATTGGTTTCAGCACCCCCTTGATTAAGTATCGTGAAAACTTGTAAAATACGGATTGGATCGTTTACTTGTTCCATTTCTTTAATAAAATACTAACGGTATACGTATAAATTGTAAGTGGCAATATATAATTTTTTTTTGCAAAATAATAAAACAGCCTCCAAGGAAAAGGCATATTTCCTAATGAAAACTCCAAGAAAGCTTTCTGATAGAATTCATCATATTGTATTTGCTTTATTTTACGATACAAATCAAAAAAATCTTTACTTCCAAATGTTTCATTAATAGTAAGGTTGAAAAAAGTAATACAGACTCTGTTATTCAGTGCTCGAAAAAATTCCTTAGGCTTATTATTTTTGATGAGATAATCTTCTATCCAATTAAATTTATATATCCATTTTTTATAAAGATTTTCTTTATAGGAAGATGTTATGGATGAGTTTTGATTTTTTACATAATTATAATAAGGCTTATTAATAATTTTTATTTTATGTGCATTTTCTAAAATTTGCAAATTCATAATACCGTCTTCCCAAGTCCCTATTTCATCTAAACTTATAATTTCCAAATGATCATCAAATAATTTTTTTTGATATACTTTCCCCCACATTGGAGCGAATGAATCTATACTTAAAAACTCTGAAAATTCATCATTAAACAAACCCACTAATTTTCTTTGTAAAAATTCTGCATCAAATATTCCTTCACTTATTTCTCTTGGTAAAATTTTGTTTTTGTAGATTCTGTTATATGAAAAACTAATAATATCATATCCTTCTCTACTTTCTTTGAAAACACTTTGAATGCATTCCAAATCCAAATAATCATCACTGTCCACAAACATTATCCAATCACTTTGTGCATTTTTTATTCCAATATATCTGGTAAAAGCTATTCCTTTGTTATTCTGATCTATAATTTTTACTCTATTGTCTTTTTGCTGGAAATCTAATAATTTTTTCAGTGTATTATCCGTAGATCCATCATTAATGCAAATGATTTCTATATTTCTATATGTTTGGTTTATAATACTGTTAATGCATATTTCAATATATCTTTCAGCATTGTAACAAGGAATTACAATAGAGATATCCGGTTTTATCCTTTCCATAGATACATGATATAGGTAAATAAATAATATGCAAACGCAATACCTCCTATTTTTTTGTGCTGATCATCTTCCCATACTTTATATTTTAAAATTGGGTAAGCAATTACAGGAGCCATTAAAAACCATGATAGGTATGCAAAACGATTAGAGAAGTTCGCACGGATTACCAAGATCCAGAATGCATTGGAAATAATATAAACTCCATAAAGATGAATATAAAATTTATCTATAATTTTTTTCTTGAAAATAAAATACCATCCTGCATATACAGCAGAAGCACTATACAATACGAAATCCCATCGGAATCCGGTAGAGGAAAATTGCGCTTCAGCTTCACTCGGTTTCGTAAGATAATTACTTGCTCTATCATCACCAAAACCCAAACTTGCGAAAAAGTTTTCCCAAAAACCTCCACCAGCAATTGATAGTGGTATTGCCGCAAGCCAAATGTACAAATAGATTTTAGGATTTTTGTAAACACCTGACGTAATGAAAGCCGCTATTGGTATTATTAAAGAATTATGAAAACCATAGGATAAAAAAAACAGGACGTACATATATATTTTGCTATGATAAAAGCATAAACCAAGAATAAAAAGTGAAGTTGCCATTCCGTTTCGTATTCCATTTGTACCATACGTCCAAAATGAAAAACTAGCAATAAACATATAAAAAACAAACATCCAGTATCGACCAAAATGTTTTTTTGAAAAGATATAGCATGGAAGAATATATAATATATCAACCAACAAAAAGAATACAGTCGGACTCATTATTTTAGAACAAAATACCATAAAGTAACTAAAAAAATAATCTTTAGTGATTTTCGGAGTTATTCCTAACTGCAACTTTTTATATGTATTATTATAAATCACCATATCGCCAAAACGATAATTTACCGGTCGGGTTCCCATATAAAGAATAATAGCAAGTAATAAAAAATAACCTAATGCATACGAAATCCTTATTGTAGATTCTTCTGAAAGGCTAAAGTTTTGTGATTGAAAAAAAATTAAAATGCTTATAAAAAATAATGCATGATAGTATACTGAAATATAACTTTCTATAGGAACAAAATCAAACATCTTATTCTTTTTTTGAGATTATTCTTGCAGGATTTCCTACAGCCACACTATTTTCAGGTATATCCTTTACTACAACTGCTCCTGCTCCGATAATAGAGTTATCACCAATTGTAATATCCCCAATTATCATACAATTGGCATGAAGTTCTACATTGTTACCAATCACAGGTTTTTTTCCGTTTTTTTCGCCAACAGTCACCAAATGATTAATATATGAATAATCTCCTATACTTTCAGCATTAAGTATTGTGGAATATGGATGTGCCAGCTTTACGCCTTTTCCAAGTTTTGTATGAACATCTATGATAAAAGATTTTTCCTTTGGATAGAATATTCTTAAAATTTTTGAAAAAAAACCATGAGTACGATAATAAAACAAAGTTCTAAAATACTTGCTCAGCAGCAATTCCAGAGTCAAATCATATATCTGCTTCACCGGCGAATTTTCGATCGTCTTCTTTGCATAAAGATCATGAAGGATTTCATCTTTTTTTGAAGAAGACAAATACAGCAAAATGTGCGGTAAAAATAAAAACTGACCAAACAAATAAAATACCCTCATTATCTTTTCTTACTGAAAATTAAATCATTCCAAAGTGACATTACTTTCTCAATAGAAAATCTTTTAACATTTTTAATAGCTTTTTCCCCCATCGTTCTTCTTAAATTTTCATCCATCATCAATCTTTCAATTTTAATTTCAAATTCTTCCAAATTATTATACTCAACTATAAAACCATCTTCACCATCAGTTACAATTCTGTCCGGACCTGTTGGACAATTATATGAAACTATAGGAAGACCTACTGACAATGCTTCTAATAAAACCATGGGAAATGTCTCATGTTTAGATGTCATCATATAGATACTGTAATCTAAAAAAGTTTGTTTCAAGTCGGAGATCGTTCCTTTAAAAATAATATTTTCACCCAAACTTAAAGAGTTGATTTTTTTTTCCAATTCCAACCTTGTACCTGCATAATCATCTCCATAAATATGAACTTCCCAGTCAGGAAATTTTTTAAATAATTTTTCTCCGATTAATATTATATCTCCAAAATTTTTTTGATATCCAATTCTTCCCGCCGCAATTATTTTCTTATTTTTCAATTCGCATTTTCTGTTATCAACTTCCGCAGGATTGGGAATTATTTCAAAATTATTTGATGAATAATATCTTTTTTCATCTTCATTCAAAATTACTATTTTGCTATATTTTTTTTCAATAAAATTAAAATATTTCTTTGTAATTATTGCCCTAAGAGAATTATCTAAGGACATAAAATATTTTGTGAAATGAATTTCTTTTATCTTCGGAATACTTTTACTTATGAAAGGAAGAAAATAAAAATCAGGACCAAAATTAGCACTAATTAGAATATTAGGTTTTAACTGTTTCAATGTTTCTTTCAAAGCAAAAATATGTTTTCTCATCCTAATCAAATTCTTTGGATGAAAATAACTTATCCCTATTTCATAGTCAACTCCTAAATCTATAAATCTAATTTTCTTACTGAAGGGATAACATGGAAGATGGTTCCTTTGATTATATGTTATAATAGTAACATCATATCCACATACATCTGCAAAGTAATTCGCTTTTTGGGAGAGTACTTTTTCAATTCCTCCGTGTAGATAAACTTGGTCTGTTGTATATACAAGATTCATTTAGGATTCCTTCTTAAAGTTAGTTTTATTCAACAAATTCTTAAATAAATCGTCCCATTGTTTTACAATATTTTGGGGAAGATATTTCTTTACATTTTCTTTTCCTTTATCTCCCATTTTTTTTCTCAACTCAAAATCATTCATAAGAATCTGGAGTTTTTCTGCAAATGCTTCAATATTTCCGTTTTCTACTAGAAATCCATCTTCATCATTGGAAATAATATCGCTTGGGCCATAATTACAATCATATGAAACTGTTGGAAGTCCACAGCTCATAGCTTCAATAATTACCATTCCGAAACCCTCAAAACGTGAGCTGAGAACAAAGATAGAGGATTCTAAATATTTTTCTTGAATGTTTTTTTCGGGATCAAAAAAAAGTACTGAAGATTGAATTCCCAATTTTTCGGACAGCTCTTTCAGCTTTTGTGCAGGGATTTCCTTTCCATATATATTCAGTCTCCAATCTGGATTTTGGTCAATAATCAATTTCCAAGATTTTAAAAGCCTGTCATAGCCTTTTTGATATCCTTGCTTTCCAACAGCAATTACAGTTTTGTTTATTAATTTGGAGGATTCTTCTGGATAAAAAGAAAGTGGATTAGGAATGATTTTCACTTTTTTTGTATTGCTCCACTCTTTTTTATTTCCGTTCGTAAGTACTACAAATGCATCAAAATCATTGGAAAAGAAATCCATTAATCGAGTCTTTAATTTTCTTAGAAAACTATTTTCATTTCCTTCTTGTATCAGTATATCATCTTTAGAAATGTGTCTTTCATAAATGATAGGAACTTTTACATTCAATAATTTGGGTAACAAAAAACCTTTAAAACCGTCATCGCAAACAGAGATAATATCTGGTTTAGTTTCTTCTATCAGCTGTCTTAATCCTTTAATATAGGAAAAAAAATAATTGATTTTTCCTGGTTTTGTAATGATAGAACGAAATGTGATTTTTTCATTAAACGGATAAAATGGAGAAATCACCTCTTCATTGAGTGAAGAAATGTATACCTTATATCCAAAATCTTCAGCAAGTTTTGAAGCTTTTATTGATAAGACTCTTTCTAATCCACCAGAACCATTAATAGAATTAGTGATATAAAGTATTTTTTTCATTTTTCTAAAAAAATTCTACTGTATTATATTTTGCTTATCAATTTTGAATTGGCAAACATTACTACTTTAAAAAAAATATCAGTAATAGGATTATTTATTCTCTTCATTAAATAAAATAAATAATTATTGATTTTACGCATCGCAATATATCTATTATATTTCTTTTTTGTAAAATCATTAATGGAATTCAGAAAGAAAACGCTTTTATCATAAGCAATTTTAGGATCAGTATTATTGGATATGCTTCCTTCATTTATTCTATATACAGAAAAAAATTCATTATGATATTTTATCTTTTTATCTTTTGTTGCTATTACAACTAAAGATTGATCTCCTGCATGTACAAATTGAAACCAATCAGGTATTTCAAACCTATTTCTTAAAACAAAAGAAGAAGTTTGCGAAAACAAGCATTTCATATAGTCCTTCAACAGATATTCTGACTTCTTCGAAGGATCAACACTATCTCTAAATCTCATTTCTCCATTAACAAGCTTATATACTTTACCAACCGAAAAATTAAACTCTTTATGTGTTTCTAAAAAATCTACTTGCAATTGAGATTTTAGTGGGTTTATCCAAAAATCATCGCCTTCACAAATTGATAAATATTTACCTTTCGCTTGCTGTAATGCAAATATAAAATTTGGCATAATTCCCAAATTCTTTTCATGATTAAAATATCTGATATCGCACTGCGGATTTTTGTCAATAAAATTATTAATTATTTTATTCGTCGCATCAGTAGAACAATCATTAGAAATTATAACCTCATAATGAAAATCACATTTCTGTTGGAGAATGCCATTCAAGGTTTCTTCAATATAATCTTCATGATTATATGTGATAACAATAATAGATAGCAATGGTTGAGGAAAATTCATAGTAGATTAAGGTTTATAACATGACGTTCTTAGATCCAAAACCTGTAATCGTTTTTAAAATAAACAATACTTTTTTAGAACGTTATATCAATTATTTACATTTTTAATAGAAAATTTTAGCTAGTTATTTATTTTCCTTCAACTTATTTTAAAAAATTCAAACATCTTAAACAAAAACCTTGTGTGAATGGTAAAATTTCAAAATTCTGAGAATATATACCTATTCCTTTTGTATCTCCTTGCGAAAAATCTATAGCTCCGTTTCTTTGGGTAACTGATCTCAGATAATTGATAGATTTTTTGTAAGCTTTCTCGCTAATTTCAGAAATTTCCGGAATTTCTTTCGCATTGGTAAAAAGCCATCCTAATGTAGCTGACGTAGAAGAATCTGACTGAGAATTATTATCCAAAAAATTCCAACCAAAACTACCATTCTCTTTCTGAAAAGGAATTACAGACAATACAAGATTCTTAACAAAATTTTGCAAGTATATTTTTTCAAGGTGATTTTCAGGCAATAATTTCCATGTATCTGTTAATCCTATTGCAAGCCAACCAGCTCCTCTTCCCCAACCGAAAAGTCCAGCAGGAAATTTTGTTTTAATATTATAAGTATGACAAGGAATAGAAGTATTATTCAACATTCCAAACTTTTCAAATTCTTTAATCTGATTAATAACCAAATCTATCGCCTCAAGTCGGTTAAATTTAAGTCCATAATTTACCAAGAAAGGACAAATAAAACCAATCGTATCTACAAATCGAAAATCGGAAACATGTTTTCTGTAAGCAATTGTTCCATCCTCACCTTTTAAGGTCAAGATTAGTTGGTAGATTTCATCATAAGCGGGTTTTAATTTCTCATGATCTAAAAACGAAAGCTTGGAAATTGCAAATGCCAATATGGCAGTATCAATTTCTTTTGGAATATCTTTCCATTTTCCAGACTCTGTAATCTTCAATTTTACAAAATCTACCAATCTATTTTTTAAAATCGGATCATTCGTTTTTTCATATCTTTCATTCAAACCTAATAACAATGCTGCTTCTTGCCAAGCTTGTATTGATTTTTTTTTATAATTCCCTTTTAAAATATCAAAAAAAATGAGTCTTTCATTATCCATTTGTTTTGCAGTTGGTGTCTCAAAAAGCCATTTTTTAGAGATTTCAAAAACTTTTTGCTCCCAATCTTTTTCATCCAAAAACCTTCCTATTTTTATTCTGCTTTGCCAAATATAAAATTGAGGAATTACATCTATCATTAAAATAATAGATACTAAAATAACTATTAGAAGTAGTAAATAAAACACAAACAAAATTTTTCCTAAAACTAAAACCACAAAATCAAATTACAAAACCTTCTCCATTCACCATCTTTTCTATCATCTCTATTTTCATATCATCCGAAATACCACCTAAAAGTGTATAGTTTTTATCAAACTTGGGAGAGATGCTAAATTTTTCATTTATTTTCTTTTTATACTCTTCCACAGTGCAGATTATTCTGGCAGGATTTCCTGCAATCACAACATTTTCGGGAAAAGATTTGGTAACCAAACTATTGGCTCCAATAATAGAGTTAGCTCCTATTTCAACATTTGGCATGATAAAACTTCTTGCCCCGATAAAGCAATTATTACCAATTTTTATTTTCCCGATTCTTACATATCCCAAAGATACTTTTGTACTTGTATCATGTGCTAAAAGATAAACCTGAGGTGCAAAAACTACATTATCGCCAATTTCTATCAACCAAGAATGCCCATAATCTATTGTACAGCTTATCAATCCACTCACGTTTTTTCCAACTTTCATTCCGTTTTTTATGTTGGCTTGCAATGTAAGTTCTTCATCAGAGATTCCTTTGATTTTGTTATAAATTTTATTATAGATTTTTCGTAGCATGTCTTAATTTGTTATTAATTTTTTCATTTTCAAATAACCGTAATATGCTCTTGGAAATAAAACTAAATATAGTACTTTATCTTTGAGAGCAGGTAATTTTCTGAAATAGAAATCATTGGAAAGCAATGAATTGATAGCTAAATGAATATAATTCCACAAAAAATGCGACGGATATTGTTTATATGTATTATTCTTAATCAGCTGAAAATAAGAAAAAGCCAAAGATTTTACATACCAATTTCTATAATAGCTATGACTAACTCCATGTTCTTGATATTCTATAAATTGAAAAATTTTATTTACCGCAATAATATCATATTTTTTTGCCATTTCATGCCATACAACAGCTTCAAAAACAAAACGAATTCCTTCTTTTTCGGGAAAAGGAAATTCTTTCATCACAGATGTCTTAAAAGCAACGGATTTATCTCCTTTTAAATTATATTTCAAATACATATCTGAAAAGGAAACCTGCCAACTTTCTTTAGGAAATTGGTCACCGCAAATAGTTCCGCTTTCATAGGAAGACAAACCAACAATTCCACAAATTTTAGGATTATATTTTATTTTATCCCAATTTGCAAAGAGTATATCCAAAGCATTTTCTGCAAGATAATCGTCACTATCTATCAAAAAAAACAAATTATATTTAGCCTTTTCTACCCCGAAATTGATAGCGGTATGTTTTCCTCCATTATTTTTTTTAAAATAATTAATTTCAATTTTCCCGTCTTGAATAAATTGGTTAACAACCTTTTCTGTATCATCTTCGCTTCCGTCATCTATAATGAGCCATTCGAAATTTTTATTTTTTTGAAGCAACAAACTTTCATAAAGCCTTCCAAGTAGATGTGCTCTATTATAAGTTGCTGTAAAAATTGTTATACTTTTTGGCATCATTATCTATTCAAAATTTCGTAAAGTTTCAAAACTTCGTTATCATTGCCTTTAGCGGTATTTTCCAATTGAAGTTCAAATTTTCTTCTTAAATCTACATCTATTATAAGTTGTTCAATTTTATTTGCAATAGAAAGCGGAGTCATGTCAGCAATTAAGCCTGTTTTCTGATCTTCAATTTGATCTTTTGCCGATGCAAAATTAGTAACAACAATTGGTTTTTTAAGAATTTTAGCTTCTTCTAAAGAAATAGACTTTCCTTCATAAAAAGAAGGCAATATATATAAATCTGCTTGCTTTATATAGGAATAGGGATTGTTTTTTGCGCCAAGAAAAATCACATTTTCATTAATTCCTTTTTTATCTGCCAACTGCTGCAATTCATTTTTTTTATTACCATTTCCCAACAATATCCATTTAATTTTATGACCTTTTTTTATTAAAATTTCTATTGCATCCAACGCATTGAAAAGACCTTTTTCTTTTGCCAATCTTCCTACATAGATAATATTGAAATAATCTTTATCGAAAACATAATCTGTAGACTCTTCAGACAACTGGTCAATTATTTTTTTCGAATTTATATTTTCAATGGTGAATAATTTATCTGCGAATTCAGGACTTTTTTTGATAAAACGTTCTTTTAATCCATCAGAAACAATAACGATGTGATTCAATTGATTCAGATATTTTTTTTCAAAATCAAAATCAAGATTCAATGATTCTAAATCAGTATGAATCCAACCAATTTTTTTTGAAGCAATAGTACGGTCAACTACATAATATATTGATGTTTTTTCTAAATATCCAATAACGGCATCATATTTTTCGGAGTTTTCCGGAAAGAAATATTTAAGATTTTTCCAAGAATATTGTTCTAAATGAGCAGGATTTTTGATGAGATACGATTTCAAAGCAAATAAAAATCTCTGCAAAAACAATTGAAATTTACCTTGTCTAAAAAATGTTTTTAATGATAAAAAAAAGGGCTGTGAAAAATTTTTGAAATCCTTAGATTCTTCTAAAATGCGTACTTCTTTGGGAAGCAAATCTAAAAAAATTCCTGTTTTTGTAAGCAAAAAAACATCAACATTGTATTTAGAAAAATCAAAGGAATTGAGTAAGTTAACAAAGCTTTTTTCAGCTCCGCCAAGATCCAATGCAGGAATTACAAAAAGTAGTTTTTTTTTCATTACAATTCAAACAAATAATCTGCTGCTTTTTCAGACATTTTCTGTATCTCGGGAATTTTAGTTTTTAAAATTTCTCTTAATAAATGTTCCTCATTTTTCATCTCCTCGAATTTTGCAATTAATTTTTGTGAATCTGAAATTTCGGAAAGATCCAAAACCAATTTCTCTTCACCAAAAATATCTTTCGCAATTCCTTTGGATTTTACGCTATAGCCCAAAACCATTGTTGGAACCAATGAAGAATATGCCGCAATTGTAGCATGTGTTCTTGCCCCCATAAAAAATTTCATTCTCGCAATATATCCTTTATACTCTATGGCATTAAGATTATTGGGAAGCAAAATAATCCGATTTGACGATTTATATTTTTCATAAAATTCTGCAAGAATTTCAGAATCGTCATTCCCCTTATCAATAACATGAGGAACCAGACAAATTGTAAAATCAGTTGTACTCAAGATATGCTCCAAAAGTTTTTCCGAAGCAACTTTGGAAGCAGGATTTTTTTTGAAAACCAAAGGAGAAAAATTAAATCCAACTGTTTTACCTTCTATCCAATTCTCTGGTACAGGCAATTCTTTTTTTTCCATCAAAAAAGCTCCGTCCGCAACTAATTTAACATTGTCTAAACCTGCATTTTTAAGAATATTAAAAGTTAAACTTTCTCTTGCCAATATAAGATCAAAGGTTTTCAAATCTCGAATTTTCTGTTCAGATAGATCTTCCTCTCCTATTGAAGCTCCCCAAAGAATCAGTTTTTTATTCCTTTTTTTTATTTGTCTATCTATTTCATAAATTCCCGGTTGTTCACCATAGCAATAATTATCCCCACCAATGGAAAGCAATATATCATAACTGCTAATTTTTCCTATAATACTTTTGTGTCTTTTTTCATAGAAAAAAGATTCGTCTTTAAAAAATTTTATCTTAATGCTTGATTTTAGCCAATTAAAAGAAAATTTTTTAATGTCCACATTTTTATCTAAAAAAATACCATCCAGCTTTGGAATTACAGAATCTGTTTCCGGTTTCTGGGATGCCAGATCAATTACGGTGTTCTGTTTTTTTTGTTTAATTAATTCTACAGCACTTCTAACGATGGCTTCACAGCCTCTGTTTTGGCTTCCACCGTGAAAAAACATAAGTATTCTGTTCATCTTCTATTTCTGTAATAGCTATACAATGACAGCAAATATAATTTAATATTTTTTTTTTTTCTAATGGAAACATAAATTTCCTTTTCATACTTTCCAAATTCAGACACCAAATCTGAGTTATCTTCATTGAAAACTGATGACACAATCGTATTATTGGTAATGGTAGATATTTTCTGGATTTTTTTAAAAAAAGATAAATTATTATCTGGATTTGAGTACATATAAATAAGCGGGATAACTGTTTTTATCAATTTTTGCTTTTTTAAAACAGACAAGTTTTCCGGAAGATTTTTTGCATTAATGATTTGAGTCCAATCCTTTTGATAGGTTTCTATAATTTTATCCAAATAATCAAACTTGCTTATATTTCTTGTTGCACTTCCTTCAATTTCTCTATAATGATAGCCAGAATAGTTTATAAAAAATATATTCTGCGCATACTGTAAGTATAAAATATTAAACACTGCATCTTCACCATGCGTTTGGTTTTTAGGAAATTTGATCTGATGCTCTTTAATGATAGAATTTAGAAATAATTTGTTCCAAACAGAATTAAACTCATCCGAATTAAAATATTTCGGAAGGATTATTTGCAGAATTTTGCTCCTTTCAATTCTTTGATTATTAAAGGTAGGGTTATTTGCAAAAACGGTTTCAGCGTTATTAGTTTCGGCAGCATTTATAAACTTTTCAAAAAAATCATGTTCTATGGTATCGTCGGCATCTACAAAAGCAACATATTTACCATTAGCCATTTCCAAACCTGCATTTCTGGCTTCGCTTACACCTTTGTTCTGTTGGTCTATAATAATGATTCTTGAATCTGTATTCCTAAATTCTTCTAATAACTTTAAAGAATTGTCTTTGGAACCATCATTCACACATATAATTTCTAAATTTTTATATGTTTGGTTGATAATACTTTTTAAACAAATATCTATATGATCTGAAGCATTATATATTGGGATAACAACTGAAATTTGAAACAAAATTATTTTTTTATATAATTAAAAATAGATTTTATATAATACTTAAATTGACCAAAATTTCTAATTAATAATATTGGTCTAAAAAATAAGTACAAAAAATTATTTATACTTTTTTTTTCAAAATTCATATAATCAATAATTGAAAAAAAATATTTCCTATGTGTATACTTATTATTTAATATTTTATTTAATTCCTTATTTTGTTGATACATAAATTCTAATTTTTTATTAATGTTCTTAGATGTCCAAAATCCATCAGGATTAATTCTTCTGTAAGCAAGTACTTCATTAATAAATACACCATTTCCTTGTTTCAGTAATAGAATTTGTATAATGTTATCGGAAGCGTATTTTAATTTTTTTAAAAGCTCTATATCCAACTTGTCTTTTCTGAATACCATTGTCAATAAACTAGGCCCTAAAAAAGATTTTTCTTTAAAATAATCATCAATTGTAAAATGTACTATTTTATCGCTTGATTCATTCAACCGCATTTCTTCTACATTATTTCTAATAGTATAATATCCTCCATTAGACATTGACATTCCATCCTCTTGTAAGCAATCTATTTGTTTTTGTAATTTGTATGGATCTGTCCAATAATCATCTCCTTCACATAAGGCTATATATATACCTTTGGCTTGCATTGATGACCAAATAAAATTGGGCATCATTCCTTTATTAACACTATGATTATAATATCGAATGATAAAAGATTTATCATCTTTTCTATTTCCCAATACTTCTCTGATAACAGTGTCAGTATTATCTGTTGAATTATCGTTGGATATTATTAATTCTAATAAAAAATTCGTCTTTTGAAGAAATATCCCTTCAAGAGTATCTTTTATGAAATTCTCTTGATTATATGTGATAACTACAACACTAACAAGTATATTTTCAGAATCTAGATTATTCATCATTTTTCCAAACGAATTGTGGTCTTATGAAGCCTGGTTCCCTACCCATATATGCTCCTAAACTCTTATTTCCTGCTACAATATTAAAAGAAAATATAGATTTTTCTATAAATACAGCCTCTCTTTTATCGTATACAAAATAAAATGAAAGAAAAAACAATCCACTTTGGAAAAAATTTCTGGGAAAAATACATTTAACATTATTTAGTCCTTTTTTCAATTCAATTTGATCTATACTACTAAAAGAGAATAAAGATTCTCCATATTCATTTTGCAAATGATATGTTATTGCATACTTTCTTGCATTTTCAGTGAAAATTTCAATTTCTGTAGAGAGCTCTATATCATCATCCTCAAAAAGATATTCTTTATCATTAGCTTGATCAGTTAGGTTTTTTACAGAAATATTTATTAACTGAAATATGTTAGGCTTCTGAACTTTCACCAAGTTCGATTGAATTAAATTTCGTTTCAAGGAGTTTCCATTCATATAATATTCAACCGACTCATTAATATCTCCTGTTTGTATAATTCTTCCATTTTCTAGAACAATACCATGATTGCAAAGCGTTTTCACTGCTCCCATATTATGACTCACAAAAAGTACGGTTCTTCCTTCTCCTTTGGAAACATCACCCATTTTGCCAAGGCACTTTTTCTGAAATTCAGCATCACCAACAGCCAAAACTTCATCTATAATTAAAATTTCGGATTCCAAATGAGCAGCAACTGCAAAAGCAAGACGAACGTACATTCCGGAACTGTACCGTTTCACAGGAGTATCTATGTAACGTTCAACACCAGAAAAATCGACAATTTCATCAAATTTTCTATCAATTTCATGTTTTCTCATTCCAAGAATTGCACCGTTAAGATAGATGTTTTCACGGCCTGTCATTTCCGGATTGAATCCTGTTCCTACTTCTAACAAAGAAGCAATTCTGCCATTTATTTTAAAACTTCCGGTGGTTGGTTTGGTTACTTTGCTTAAAAGTTTTAGCAATGTTGATTTTCCTGCACCATTTCTACCGATAATACCAACGGCATCACCTTGTTGTATTTCAAAATTAATATCTCTTAGAGACCACACATATTCGCTTTCGCCTTTTTTACTTCGGTCATTGCTCTCTCCAATTTTTAGATATGGATCTTCTTTCCCCCGAATTTTTGCCCAAATACGATTAATATCATGGGAAAGCGTACCTGTGCCTACTTCTCCTAATCGGTATTGCTTTGATATATTTTTGGCTTTGATTGATAACATACTACATAAACTTTAAACGGTATCCATAAAACTTTTTTCAACTTTGTTAAAGATAAAAACCCCTAACAAAAATATAAAGAATATTATGAAAGTACTGATGCATAAATATGACCAAGAAAACTGCCCCACTCCTAAATAAGCATATCGAAATCCTTCAAATATAGAACTTAAAGGATTATACTTTACAATGCCTTGAAAAGATTTTGGTACTGCTGATAAAGGATAAACAACCGGGGTTATATACATTGCTAATTGTATCCCAAATGTCAATAAAAATGATAAGTCTTTATATTTTGTAGTGAGAGAGGAAAAAATCATTCCAAAACCCAATGCCAAGATAGCCATAAGAAATACAAAATACGGCGTCAATAATATATACCAATTAGGGTGTACAGAATGTTCTATAAAAACAAAATAAAAAATTGCAATAATAAAAAGTGAAAACTGAACAAAGAATTTTATAAGATTCGAGGCTACTATGGATAATGGCATTATTAATCTTGGAAAATATACTTTCCCAAAAATATTGGAATTATCCTTGAATACATTTGATGTCTTTGTTAAACTTTCGGAAAAGTAGTTCCATAAAGTAATTCCACATAAATAAAATATAATATTTGGCGCTCCGTCCGTAGAAACATTCGCAATTTTTCCAAATAAAATAATATAAATAATTGTTGTGAGAATAGGCTGAGCAATAAACCAAAGAGGGCCTAATATAGTCTGTTTATAAAAAGTAATAAAATCCCTTTTCACAAACATTTTTAAAAGATCTCTATAATGCCATAATTCTTCTATATTTATTGAAAAGAATGATGTTGATGATTTTATTTCCTCCGTCCATAATTGTTGTTCTTCTTTTGGTATCATTGCTTCTCTATAATACTACTTATTTTTTATTTTTATTAGAAGTGTAGGAATAATATCCGTATCCGTATTTATTTCCGTATCTTGTATTCTCAGGTTTCACATTATTGAGAATAAAAGCCATATTTTTAATTTCATTGGTTCGTTGGAATTCTTCTGCAAAATCCAACATCTCATTTTCTGTATAATCCGATTTTACTACATATAATACTGCGTCTGAATTTTCAATAAGGTGAAGAGTATCACTTACAAGCATTACAGGTGCCGAATCCAGAACAATATATTTATACTTTTCTTTAAGTAGATCTATCATGTCATCAAATTTTTTCATGTCCAACAGATCATTAGGATTTGGCGCAATTGCCCCACTGAATAATATTTCTAAATTTTCACTAATACCAGATTTTACAATATAAGGATCGGGAGACTTTTCTTCTGAAACCAAATAATCTGTCAAACCTTTACTATTTTCTTTTACAAAACGTTGAAGCTGAGGATTACGGATATCTGCTCCTATCAATAATACTTTTGAAGTTCCGGCAAGTGTCAATGCCATATTCATGGCTATGGTTGTTTTTCCTTCTCCTTTAATTGAAGATGTTATAAGGATAACACCATCATTAGTATTACTTTTTTTATTGGCTTTAAGAATAAATTTCAAATTGGAAGTCAGTATTCGAAATGATTCTGCAAATACAGAAAAATCCTTTGGTGATACCAAAATATTTTCTTCTTCTTGTAGTGGTATCTCTGCAATTACAGAAGCATTAGGAATGTGCGAAACAATATCATCTTTTGTATGCACTTTAGTATCTAAAGCAAATTTTCCATATAAAATAAGAACAGGTAATAGCAAACCTATAAGTAAAGCCCCTAAAACCACCTGTTGGCTATTAGGCTTTACAATTCCAAGTGTATATGCAGGGTTCAAAATCTTGGCTTTTGGTGCTGTCACAGCTAAAGTAATAGCATTCTCTTCTCTTTTTTGTAAAAGATACAGATACAATTGTTCTTTTAGATTCTGTTGGCGTTCTATACTACGAAATACTTTTTCCTGAGTCGGGTAATTATTAATTCTGGAACGATCTGTAGAAAGCTGTCCTTGAAGCTGTGCAATTTGAACCTGAAGAGAGGTTTTGGATTCTAATAAATTTTGTCGGATCAGATTTCTTAATTCAGAAATTTCTTTATTGAGCTCAATTACAGCTGGGTTTTGTGATGTAGCTTGTTTTAAAGTTTTGTTCCTTGTAAGAAGCAGGTCATTATATTTGGATATATAATTTTCTGTGTTGGTAGAAAGTCCCATATTGGAAGGCAGCAGTCGCTCACCTGAACTTGCATTATATATGGAGTTTACTAAATCCAATTGTGTTGAATACTGTATAATTTGCTTCGTATTTTCATTAGAGTTAGTTAAAGCCATATTAGCCTGAGCATCCAAATCCGTAATCTGATTTTGTTTTTTAAAACCTTCTTTCTGATTTTCTATTCCTGAAAGATCGTCAGTAATAATAGCTAACCTTTCATTAATAAAATCCTGAGTATTCTGTGCTTCCTCACTCCGATCTTTTACTCCTTCAGTATTATATTGCTTGGTAATTTCATTAAGAATATCCTCAGATTTTTTAGGAGTAGGACCTGTAAGGGTAAGATCCATTAATAATCCTTTATTTTCAGGCAAAGTAACAGTAACAGCACCTTCAAGAGATGAAACTATATTTTTAGTATTCTGAAAAAGAACCTTCATAGAGCCAAAAGATTTTGCATTTGGCTTTAAGTTTACTTGTATTTTTCCAAAAGGTAAATTTGCAGGAACACCAAAACGAAAAACATTTTGTCCTTTTAATAAAGGTCCATCAGATAATTTATATGAATTATTTCCTACATAAGATATAATATAACTTGCTCTGGAAAAATTGGAATCAGATAGGTCAAGTATTTTTCCGGAGACAGGAGAAGATGAATATAATTCCGGCTCCTTGATCGTGCCTAAACCAAAAAAACTGACATTAAGATTCAGATTTTCTACTACTCTGCTTAAAATTGGTTTAGAAACAATTGCCGTTGTCTCACTCTGAAGTTCTTCATTACTACTGAGACCAGTTCCCAATGTTTGAAGATCACTTAGAGTGGTATTTCCTTTAGCTTTAGACTCAGGAAATTTCAGAGTAGTTTTGGAAAGATATTGTGGTTCTGTATAACGAAGATAAATTTTTGCAGCAATATAAAACAAAAGCATACTAAGGAGAATCCAATACCAATTTTTAAGGTATTTTAATACTTCTTTCTTAATATTTATTTTCTTTTTTTTAACCGGCAAACTTTCCAGTAATTCCATCTTTCTATTTTGTAATGGCAATAATTAATGTGACTAATCCTAACACCGCACCTCCAATCTGTAAAAACAATCCTCTGTTAGGATTCGTTGTATTAGCCGTAATTTGTTTGTTCTTATCCGGTTCTATGTACAAAATATCATTTTGCTGTAGATAATAATATGGGGAATTAACAATGGACGCTTCCGAAATATCTAAAGAAACCATTTGATCTTTTCCTGACTCATCGGAATAACGAATCAGTTTTACATTAGTTCTATTAGCTGAATCATTCATATCACCTGCTAAAGCTAATGCCTGAAATAGATTTAATTTCTCTGTATTACTGGTCTTTGAACCTGGACTTTTTACATCACCTAAAATACTAACATTAAAATTAGTTAATCGTAGTGAAACCAATGGATCTGTCAGATATTGCTTCAATCTCGTTTCCAAATCCACCTTAAGCTGCTGCTTTGTCATTCCTTTACAATATATATCACCTAAAACAGGAAAATTTATATATCCTTCGGAAGTAACTTGGTATTCATTATTACCCAATTGATTTGCTCCTGATGAGCTTTTTTCTCCGGTTTGGGACATTGTAGTTTTATTAAATGGTTTTACAGCAATATCATCCAAAGCGGAAACTACTATTTCCAAAACATCTCCTTCCTGAATATGCAATCCTTCATATTTTGCACGGGAAACTTCCTCTTCAAAATTATTGTTGGACATATACACCATATTCTGTTTTGGTTTACAAGATTGCACCAATAGCAGAAAAGCAATAAAGAGCAAAAAGCAATATTTCATTTGTAATTATCAGAGTACAAAAGTAAAAAAAATAAATTCTTTTCTTTTGCTTTTAAGAAATAAAGCTAAATAATTAATCCCAATATTTTTTCAGATAAAAATTAACCCCGACAGCTATAAAGCGATTATAAGTATTTTGTGCTGTATAATCCGGATAAACTTTACTAAATCCTCTATCGTATCTAATAAAGCCTTCTAACTGGTCACTAATTCTAACACCAGCTCCAAAAGAAATACCATATCCGAATTGTGCAAATTTTTGTCCAATTCCAAAACCGGCAGGATTCAAATCAGTCGAATTAATTATTTCATTCTTTGAATTACCCTCTTTTGTTTTACTATACACAAGATATTCCAATTTAGGACCTGCAAAAACAAAGAAATTTCTTTTCAGACCCTTCTGATGAAAAAAATATTTGAGGTACACAGGCATTGCAATATATCCCATATTATATGATTCGTGTCCATTATCAAAATTATCGTCCCAAGCTCCTCTTTCTCCTTGCAAACTAAATTCTAATTGTGGCTGAAGATATAACCAAGCTGAATCGTATACATCATTTTCAACTAAGCTGATATTAGCAAAAACTCCGGCCATTCCACCAAAATTCGGCTCTGAAACTCCGTGAACACCAACTATGGAACCCCTATTCACAGCTCCAGTAAAACCATATTTTAAACTTTGTGCATTTAACTGACTGAACAAAATCATTAAAATAAATATCCCCAACCTTTGCATATTTACATTCTGTTTTTAAATTTGGGCGAAAATTACTACTTTTTTATTTATGTTTATATATTCTTGTCAAAAAAAATATATTTTACGTGATATTTTTTTTCAATTTTCTAAATTTTTCAGGCTTTCTTCTATAATACTATATTCGTATCCACGATTTATTAGATATTGTATCGTTTTACTTTTTTTCTGATAATCTTTAATATTCTTCTGTTTTTGGAAATAACCCTCGTAAATTTTCCGAATAGTATTCTGATAATCTATTTCATCAATTTCATTCCAACATTTTTGGATAAGCTTTTCTTGAATACCTTTCATTTTCAGATGCATCTTGATCTTGTTTCTCCCCCATTGTTTCATATAAAACTTCCCTCTAATATAACTCCTTGTAAAACGTTCTTCATTAAGATAATTTTCTTTCATTAAATAAAGTAGAATTTCATCTTTTGCTTCTGGAATAAGAACAAACTCCCGCATTTTTTCCTCCACTTCTTTATGACAACGATCCTGATAAACACAATAGTTTACAAGCTTTTGTTTGATTTCTTCGAAAGTGAAAGATTTTTTTTCCATAAATCAGAAACACGCCTTACAGCGTGTTTTATCTCAATAAATATTTCAGTGCAATTAATAATTGAATAATTCTTTTCCTTCCATCAAAGCATTCACTTTTTGGCGTACATTTTCAATTGCTTGTTCATTTTTAATATTATCTACCACTTCGGAAATAAGTTCTGCAATGGTTTCCATATCTTTTTCTTGTAATCCTCTTGTAGTAATAGCAGCAGTTCCGAGACGAATTCCGGAGGTTGTAAACGCAGACTTATCATCAAAAGGAACCATGTTTTTGTTGCAGGTAATATCTGCTTTCACCAATGCTTTTTCCGTTTCTTTACCATTTACATTTTTATTTCTAAGATCAATAAGCATCAAATGATTATCTGTTCCACCACTTACAATTTCAAAACCTCTGTAGATCATTGCTTTTGCCAAAGCCTGAGAATTTTTGATTACATTTTTAGCATAGATTTCAAACTTTTCATCCAAAGCTTCTCCGAAAGCTACCGCTTTTCCAGCAATTACATGTTCCAAAGGTCCGCCTTGAATTCCCGGAAAAACAGCTCCATCCAAAACCTGACTCATTAATTTTGTTTCACCTTTCGGAGTTTTGTGTCCGTATGGATTTTCGTAGTCTTTTCCGAGCATAATCATTCCGCCTCTTGGTCCACGCAACGTTTTGTGAGTAGTAGTGGTTACAACATGGCAATGTTCAAATGGATTATTTAAAAGTCCTTTTGCAACCAAACCAGCCGGATGCGCAATATCTGCCCAAAGTGTAGCTCCTACTTCATCCGCAACTTCACGGAATTTTTGATAATCCAGATCTCTGGAATACGCAGAAAAACCGGCAATCAAAAGTTTTGGTTTTACTTCCAATGCTTTTTGGCGCATTGCTTCATAATCTATTCTACCCGATTCTCTCTCCACTCCATAAAATTGTGCATTGTACTGAATTCCGGAAAAATTAACAAAAGAACCATGCGTAAGATGTCCTCCCATTGATAAATCCAAACCGAGAATGGTATCTCCAGGTTTCAAACAAGCTAAATAAATAGCTGCATTTGCCTGAGATCCGGAATGTGGCTGAACATTCGCATATTCTACTCCAAAAAGTTTTTTTGCTCTTTCGATGGCTAAAGTTTCCACTTCATCCACAACTTCGCAACCTCCGTAATATCTTTTTCCGGGATAACCTTCTGCATATTTATTGGTGAGAACACTTCCCATTGCTTTCATTACATTTTCTGAAACGAAATTTTCTGAAGCAATAAGCTCAATTCCGTGAGATTGTCTTTGTCTTTCTTTTTCGATAAGGTCAAAAATCGGATCCTGATTCATAGTAGAATATTGGTATTAATTAGATTTCCCAAAATTACAGATTTTTACCTTTATCTGAAAGTGAAACTAATTACAACAATTTTATCTACATCCTGAACAATACTCTCTATCTACATATTCCTTACTATCTCCAGACATATAATAACATCCTCCTCTTTTTCCCACATATAAT
>NZ_JBXUGL010000033.1:0-31852 GCF_057180505.1 Chryseobacterium sp. HNCC26DJ241
TTACTTTAGCTCCGCTTATTCCTTCCTGATACCGTCAATCTCAATCTTCTACTCTTCCCTTTTTTTCGGGACTGCAAAGATATATAATTTATTCCTTACGATCCAAATCTTTTTTAAAAAAAATTCTAAACCCTATCTCTTAAATCTTATCGCTGCGCTCCCATCGTTTTGGGATTGCAAATGTACGAGAGTTTTGATCAACTGCAAATTATTCTGCCCTTTTTTTTCAGCAAGTAATTGCAACTTTCTGATTTATAGAATCAAAAATTTCACTGCATTATTTTAATAGCCCCGATTGAACGGCCTGTTTGAGCTCTTTTTATAAGCAAGGGAATGAATGGGCATAAAAAAGCGAGTAGTGAAAGCGGGAAAAAGCTCCTAAAAATTATTAAAATTTTGTGTAAATAGTAGCTAAAAAATCTCCGAATGATCTTTCAAGCAAAATAATATCTCCGGATTTCAGGTTAATTCCGGCTGTTCCGTAGGGATTTGCCTGAATTTTTGCTGTTGATAACTGAAAATATTGTACTGGTTGATTATCTTTTGCGGCAAGTTTAACACTTGAACCTAAAAATTTCTTTGTGGAAAGTGTATAAATTTCGTTCGGAAGTAAGGTTCTTTTTGTATAAGTTCTCGGTTGAAATTCTATCAATTCATTATTGTAGGAAATTTTCTGTGATTTTTTTGGAGAGCTTATTATATATATAGTATTATCTTCTTTTGGAAAATTTTCTTTTGACTTATAATATAGGCTCAGCTTATAATTGGTGGGATCAAATTTTTTATTTGTCCCATCCACATCTACAAAAGGCTGAAAGCTGAAAGCATTCGCTCCAATTTCTTTTGCTTTTTTATATACTTTGTCGAACATTTCCACATCATCGTTTGAAAATCCTTGAACTTCAAGCTCGCCTAAATATTCAGCACCGATATCTTCTGAATTAATTTTATATAAAAATTTGTCCTTGTTTTCGGATATCTTTACTACTTTATTTAAAACAACATTTTGTGCAAAACAAAAATTTGCAACCATTAAATACAAAAACAAGTTTATTTTCTTCATTGTTTAATAACGAAATTTTAGAAGTTTAATTTTTCTGAGTTAAAATTTCCAAGCAATCCTTCAAACTATTTTCCCAATGTTTTGGTTGGATCTGGTAATCTTCTTTTATTTTGTCCAAACACATCGTACTTCTTTTAGGACGCTTAGCCGGAGTTGGAAATTGTTCTGTTGTGATGGGATTAAGTTTTATTTTGGAATGAGTAAGCTCCGCAATTTTCTTTGCAAAACCAAACCAAGTGGTTTCTGGCTCATTGGAAAAATGATAGATTCCGTATATTTTTTTCTCGGAAGTTATTATTTTCATTATAGCTTCAGCCAAATCATTTGCATTAGTAGGCTGCCCAAACTGATCATTCACAATTCCAAGCTCTTCTTTTTGCGAAAAAAGGTTGAGCATGGTTTTCACAAAATTTTTATTAAATTCTGAATACAACCAAGATGTTCTGAGAATAATGGTTTTCGGATTTATCTCTAAAGCTAATTCTTCTCCTTGCTGTTTGGATTCTCCATAAACACCAATAGGATTGGTAAAATCGTCTTCGGAATAAGGAATCTCTGTATCACCATCAAAAACATAATCGGTGGAAACATGAATAAAAGTGGTTTTATTCTCAAGGCAGGCTTCAGCAAGATTGCCAACTCCTTCTGTATTGACGGCAAAAGCTTTTTCTTTTTCCGTTTCTGCCAAATCTACGGCTGTATATGCCGACGCATTAATACAATACTGAGGTTTATAATCTTCAAAAAAATCTAAAACTGCGTCTACATCTGTAATATCCAAAGTTGCAGAATCCGTAAAAAGAAACTCAAATTGCTTGTCATATTCTACTGAAATTTTTCGTAAACAATTTCCAAGCTGACCGTTTCCTCCTATTATTAAAATTTTATCCATTCTATCTAAGCAAATTTGTTTTGTTTTCGTAAATATGAAGTTCTACTTTGAAAATCTTTCTGATCTAAAGTAACAAGAAATTTCCGGAATAAGGCTTTTGTTTCCTCCGGTTGAACTTCAGATTGTCTGGTTTTCATATTAAAATAAATGACCGTAATCCAAAGAACAGCATAAACGGTTTTCCCGTCGAGGCTTTTCATCAGAATTTCTACTTTAGAAACACGATCTTGAATTTCTATTGTTTTGCTGCTGATAATTACCTGTGAATTTGCACGAACTTCTTTAAGATACGCAATTTCGTTTTGTACAGCAATCCAAGTGCAACCCGTTTTCTTTAAATATTCTTGATAAGTGAATCCGTAAAATTCTTCCACATGATCTTCTCTTGCATTGAGCATATATTCCAAATATTTCACATTATTGAGATGACCGATAGGATCACAATCGCTGAAACGGACTTTTACTACGGTAGAAATTTCTTTTTCCATTCCACAAAAATAAAAAAACCACCTCGAAGGGAGATGGTTTTTTTATATTAAACTATGTTAAATTACAGTCCTAATTCTTTTTTTACCAAAGGCGTTGCGTCTGCTCCTCCTTTGTAGATCAATGCACTTGAATCAAGAATAAATTCAAAGTTGTTTGCTTTAGCTACTTTACTAACCGCTCCATTTATTTTATCAATAATTGGTTTAAGAGCAGCTTCTCTTTTTTGAGCTAAATCATTTTGTGCAGTCGCCTGAAGTTGCTGAAGGCTTTGTTGTTTTTTCTGAAGTTCTTCTTCTTTAGCTTTTCTTTGAGCTTCCGTCAAAGATGCACCTGTTTTTTGATATTGCTCCACTTCTGCCTGAAAAGCTGTAGCCTGCTTATTGAGTTCATCACCTTTCGCTTTGCTGAAAGCATCAAGATCTGTTGATAATTTTTTTGCTTCCGGCATTGCAGACAAAACGCTTTCATAATCCATTGAAGCTATTTTTTGAGCTTTAGCAACTCCCATACCCAAACACAATACAATCGCTACAAATAATACATTTATTTTTTTCATAAGGGTTTAAAATTTAATTTTATTTTTTTGTTAGTTTATTATTATTTTTCGTTTTTATCATCTACATTAGGATTCGCTTTTATTTTTTCTACTCTTTTCTGAGCTTCTTGAAATTTTTCTGCTTTACTACTTGTATTTGATTTTGTTTTTTTATTGTTTGTTTTAGAATCCTCACTTTGTGATGGATTTTTGAGCAGCAAATTTAAAACTTTATCTGTATAATCATATCTTTTTTCTAAAAAAAGTACATTATTATCGTTTTTATCAAGAACTATGCCTAAACTGTTTTTCTCAGAAACAGTTTTGATAGCATTCCATATTTGATCTTGGAAAGGTTTAGCAAGATTGGCTCTTGCGTTGTTGATTTCTCCTTTAGTTCCAAATCTGCTATTGATAATGGTTTTGATTTTTTTATCCAGATCATCCACTTCTTTTTGTCGCTGCTTCAGTTGCTCTCCCACTAATAGAACTCTCTCATTTTCCAAAGCTGCTTTCTTCTTTTCATAATCTGCCTGCATATTTTGGATTTCAGTTTTCCAGGCTTCGATTTGTTTATCCATTCTTTGTTCTGCCTCTTTATATTGTGGCAGTTTTTCTAAAATATAGTCCGTATCTATTATCCCTATTTTCTGTGCAGACATCAATCCGGATAAAAGAATCAATGCTAAGGAAATTATTTTAAAACTTTTCATCATGATAATTTTATAAATATTATAGTGATTGGTTCATTAAGAAGTGTGTTTTCCAACCAGCCGGATCAGCACCGGTTACCGTTTTGTCAAATCCATATGCAAAATCAAAACCGATTAATCCAAACGCTCCCATATAAACTCTAATACCAACACCAGCAGAACGTTTTAGCTGGAAAGGATTATAAGTTCCAAAACTACTCCAAGCGTTTCCTGCTTCCACAAAAGTAAGCGCGAATATTTTTGCAGTTTGATTCATAGAAATCGGATAACGTAACTCTGCAGTGAAACGATTATAGACCGTTGCACCACCATAAGGTGTAATATCTTCTGAACCTCCACCAGTAGAAGATGCATTTTCATATCCTCTCAATGGTACTAATTCTCTTCCGTCAAATCTTCCTCCGAAAAGCCCAGTTCCTCCTACATAAAATCTTTCAAAAGGTGGTGCTCCCAATTTTTCATTATAACCATTCAGGAATCCCATTTCTGCTGCACTTCTTAAAACGAGTTTTCCTACAATTGTATTGTAGACATCCGCTTTTAATTTTACTTTATAAAATTCAAGCCACCTGTATTTTTCAACAGCCGATATATTATCGTAATCTTTTTTATCAAATAAAGAATACGGTGGAGTAAACTTAACCGAAGCCTCAATGTTAGAACCTTCAGTAGGGAAAATAGGATCGACACCAGCAGAATTTCTGCTCAATCCGATATTGAAACTGAAATTTTTAGCTGATCCGTTTCTTTCTGTTGTATCTCCAAACTGGAAAGGATAATTACTAAAAGTATAACTCTGGAACTGAATTCCCGTATATAATGAGAAATAATCATCCGGCCATCTTAAAAGCCTGTTTAATCCAACACTCGCTGAGAAAATATTTAGTTTCTGAGCGGCACCATAAGTATCTGAGTATTTTACTAATGATTGGTTCAAACTTACTGATAAAGCTGTTGGTCTTGTTCCGAATAACCATGGTTCTACAAATGAAATTCCGTAATTCTGGAAATATTGACCTGCTTGTGCCTGAATAGAAAATGTTTGTCCGTCTCCTTGTGGAACTGGTTTAAAATCTTTAAATCTTAAAAAGTTTTTTAATGAAAAATTATTAAATGTAAGACCTAAAGTACCGATAAAAGAACCTCCTCCATAACCAGCTTGAAGCTGAACCTGAGAAGAACCTTTTTCCACAAGAGTCCAGTGTATATCTACTGTATTATCCTGAGGATGTGGATCTATCTGTTGTCCTACTTGTTGAGGATCAAAAAACTGCATTCCCGCAAGATCAAAATATGTTCTCTTAATATCAATTTTACGGAAAAGATTTCCTGGTTTTGTTCTCAAAGATCTTAAGATAACGTGGTCATGAGTAGTAACATTTCCACTCCAAGTTACACGATTCCATGTTGCTTTTTCGCCTTCATTGATACGGATTTCAAGATTTATGGAATCTCCAACCACAGATTTTTCAATAGGCGTTACATTAGAGAAAAGATATCCACTATTTAAATAAAGGGATTTGATATCAGAATCGTCTTCTTTACCACCATCTTCTCCTACTTTTTTATTGAAACCTACAATATCATAAATATCGCCTGTTTTGTATCCGAGGATTCTTTGCAAATATTCTGTAGAATACGCTGTATTTCCAAGAAAAGTAATATCTCCTATATAATATTTTTTACCTTCGGAAAGGTCTACTTTGATTTCGTAATTATTTCTGTTATTTCTCCAAACTGAATCTGAAACAATTTTTGCATCACGGAAACCTAATGAATTATAATAACTAATAAGGTTTTGTTTGTCTTCCTCATATTTATCCTGAATAAATTTGGAAGGCTTCAAAATTCCTTTGATACCGATTCTTTTTTGTTTGGTGTCTTTGAAACCTTTTTTTCTAAGTTTTGAATCAGAAATGTTTTCATTTCCTACAAACTCAATATGACTAATTTTTACACGTTTGCCTTTATCCACATTTATTGTCCAGTCTACAAGATTTGGATCCTGAGTGTTCATTTTTTCCTGAACACTAATTTTTGCATCAGCAAATCCTTTTTTAATGTAGTCTTTAGGAACATTGGTTTTAAGGGTAGATATTAAGTTTTGGGTAATCTTAGTTCCCGGTTTCAGGTTATTATCCTTAGCAAGTTTTTCGCTCTTGGATTTTCCGATTCCCTTACCTTTAAATTTTACTTCGCCTAATTCTTTAAGATCTTGCAAAGAAAATTTGAGAACAACCTTATCGCCTTCAACGCTTTCTACATATACTTCAACTTTTGAGAAAGACTGTGTTTCCCAAAGTTTTTTGATAGCATTGCTGATTTTCTGACCGGGAATATCTACTTGTTCTCCCTGATTAAGACCGGTAAATCTTAAAATCTGAGCAGCGGAATATTTTTTCACACCATCTACTACAATATCCTTCAAAATATAACTTCCTTGTTGTTTTTGGTTATAAATTGAATTGTTTTCCTGACCATTCTGTGGTGTAACCTGCCCATAAAAGTGGGCCGATGCCACAAACATTATGATAGGTAAAAACTTAAACTTCATCTGTATCGTTCTATTCTGTTCTTGTTATTATTTGTTCTGAAGCTGTTCACTGGTTTTCCCATAACGCCTTTCTTTATTCTGATAATCCAAAATGCATTGAAAGAAAATATCCTTTGAAAAATCCGGCCAAAGCACATCCAAAAACTGGAGTTCGGCATAGGCAATTTGCCAAAGCAAAAAATTACTAATTCGGATTTCTCCACTTGTTCTTATCAAAAGATCTACAGCCGGAAAATCTTTAGTGTATAAATGATTCTCGAAAACAGCCTCATTAATATCTTCTATATTTAGTTTTCCTTCTTTTACATCTGCACTGATTTCTTTCACAGCTTTCAGAATTTCTTTCTGAGAACCGTAGCTTAAAGCAAGAATCAGATTTCCTTTTGCATTATTTTTAGTGAGTTCAATTACATTTAGCAATTGTTCTTTTACAAGTTCCGGAAGTTTTTCAATATCACCAATTACATGCATTCTCAAACCTTTGGAAAAAATTTCTTCGGCTTCGAGAAGCAGGGTTTCCGAAAGAAGATTCATAAGCGTATTTACTTCTTCATTCGGCCTATTCCAGTTTTCAGAGGAAAAGGTATAAAGTGTAAGATAAGGAATATGTATTTCGTTACATGCATTAATAGCATTTCTTACCGCATTAATAGCATTTTTATGACCAAAAGTCCTTTCTTCTCCACGAGATTTTGCCCATCTTCCATTCCCATCCATAATGATGGCAACATGTTGTGGAATCTTTTCCGGGTCTATTTTATCCTTTATCAACGACATTTTTTAGTATTCACAATAACACGGAGGTCTTCCGAATGAGTAGGTTAAACCGATGCTTATAGTATTCACCCAATCTTTTGAATTGATATTTCCAACCTGACGATTTTCTAAAAATTCCTGAGCTCTTGCTTCCGCCACTTCTTTATAGGGTGATGTTTGCAGCAATGATTTATTATTTGAGCCAGGATCTAGAATATCTTTGTTGTAGGTAATTTTTACATTTTTTTCATCAATTACACTATAGTCAATAGAATCAGAAAATGTAGGACGGAACATAAACTCTCCAAATATTGCCCAGTTATAATTGAATTTATACTTCAAACCAACACCAAAAGGAATTGCCAGTGTCATTTTTTTTGTTGCTTCATAGCTTGTAGTGGTAACAAAATCTGTATCTGATACCGGAGCAATTGCATTGCCACCCGCATCTCTGTTAAAATCATTTTCGATAACTACTTGCGGAGTTTCTGCCAATAGTCCACCTAAACCTCCAAAAATATAAGGACTGAGCATACTTTTCTGTTCATCATTCACAGGAAAAAAATTATACTCGAAAAGAACATCTGCTTCGAAAATATTATTGGTTCCAAATAAACCTCTATTTCTTCTATAATATTCTTTTGCAACTCCATCCGCAAACTGAATATGGCTATACCCAACATTAAATCTAAGGGTCTGATACGGATTGAAATTCATCCGATACAAAATACCACCATAGAAAGGAAGACCAAACCGGGAAAAATTTCCTGTAATTGCTGGTTGAAAAATATAGTTGGTTCTACCTATATCACCAACAAGATTGCTCATCCCCAATTGAATACCCACCTCATGACGCTGTGCCTTCACATAAGAACTCAGCATCATAAGAACAATAAAGGGATAAACTAATTTTTTTATCATGAAACCAGTTTCAGAATTTTTCCGAATAATTGTGCAAATATAAAACATTTTTATATTAAGGAAATTCTTAATTTTTAGTTAAATAACTTTGAAAAGATATAAAATATTATTAAAAGTAAACGGAGAATTAAAAATAATATTCTCCAATAATAAAAAATCCTCACAAATGAGGATTTTTATTAATTTCGATTAAACAATTTTCTCAGCTTATTTCTCATTTTGATTAGGAATGGTTCTTCATAGTTTTTATCCTCATCAAAATAACCATATCCGTAGCCGTAACCATATCCGTAACCATAGCCATAACCGTAGCCATAACCATAGCCTTGTTTTATCTGATAATCATTATAAACAATTCCTAAATGCTGTACTTCCTGATTATGATACTTTTCAGCAATCATTTTTAGCATATACTTTTCTGTATATTCATGTCGGATAACATATATATTGGCATCCGTATGCTTCATTAATTCAAAGGAATCTGCAACGAGACCAACTGGTGGAGAGTCTATCACAATAAAATCGTATTCCTTTCTAAGTTCATCAATAAAATTTTTATTGCGGTCGCTCATTAAAAGTTCCGAAGGATTTGGAGGAATTGGGCCTGAAGTTACTACATATAAATCCGGAACGTTAGTTTGATTAATTATTTGATCTATAGACACTTCTCCTGTAAGATAATTGGAAATTCCGTATTTGTTATCCACTTTGAAATCCCCGAAAATCTTCGGTTTTCTGAGATCCATCCCAAGAAGAATAGTCTTTTTACCACTTAATCCTAATACAGATGCAATGTTAATAGAGGTATAGGTTTTCCCTTCACCACCAACAGAGGATGTAATTAATATAACCTTACTGTTTCCATCTTCATTATATAAAAACCTGAGGTTTGCCCTTATTCCACGGAAGGCTTCAGCAATAGATGATTTTGGCTGTTCAATAACTGTAAGATTATTTTCATGATTATTTTTCCCAATAACTCCGAGAAGCGGAATTCTTGTTGCATTAAGAATTTCTTTAATATTTCTTACTTTATTATCTAAGAATTCGCCAATTACTAAAAATAAAAGTGGAATAGCCAATAAACCACCAATAATAGAGTATTTTACTTTTTGAATATTAGGCGCAATTGGACTTTGTCCAAGATTTTTTGCAGGGTCAATAACATTAAGATCGGATCTACCGGTTTCCACTGTCATCTGAGCTTCTGCCTGTTTCGTAAGAAGATTATTATAAGCATTTTCGATAATCTTAAATCCTCTTTCAGCATCCAAATATTTTCTTTGTTGCTCTGGCAAATTCACCAATGAAGATTGACCTTCATTGATCTGGTTGTTCAGCTTGTTTAGCTGATCATAATAAACGCTAAAATATTTTCGCAAACTGTTTTGTGAACTCCCTTTGGCTTCATCTATCAAGCGATTGATTTCCCTAATAGGCTCGGAATTGGGTGTATAAATCGTGGACAGCTCGCGACGTTTTGCATACAATGCTTTCAGCTCAGAAATAGTAGCTGTAAATGAGCCGTCATTAACTCCTGCTATTTCTATATTAATCAGCTCATCTAATCTTAGTTGATTTACCGAATTTCGTATATCATTCAGAGAATTGATTTTTGCAACCAAGTCCACTCTCTTATTTTCTAAATCTGTAAGTTTACCCAGTATTTCTTTATCTCTTCCATCTACATTATACAGACGCTCATCTATTTTTAAGCTATTGAATTTTTCTGCTGCAGAATCTAGTTTTTTCTTAACATCTTTTATGTTTTCATTCAGATAAGTCACAGTGTTTTTGCCTACCTGACTCTGATCGCGAAGTCTTTTTAGTTTTAACTCTTCAATGGATGCATTCAAAAAATTCACAGTTCCGTTTAGATTATACCCTTTCTTAGTAATAATCATTATCGTTGCTATTTCTGAATCAAAGGAGACATCCGTATCTCTGATAATTTCATTAACGGCCTGATTAACGGTTGATAATGTAACAATAATATTTTTAAAATCTATATTACTTGGTTCAGGATTTTTAGTCAGACGGAATTTAAGATTTGGTGAGATATACCATTCATTAATTCTTATGGTCTTGTTGGTAGGTCTACCAAAAGATCCAACTTTTTCTGTGGTTTCCGTTTTATAATTATAAAGAGACGTAGACTGTCCTTCTTCTGGCAATATTATCTCATACTTATCTCCACCTTTTGGATATATTGTAATAGGATAATTGGTCTGCTGCAAATGGTTTTTATCAATCTCAAAAATTACGGGGGAATCATATTTATCCAAATATGTAGCTTTGATAAGTCCTTTTGTGGTGTAATTTACATACAGATCCAACTGGTTTACCAAAAATTCATTATGCGATCTGGATAACAACATTTTTTTTAGCAAAATACCGTCTTGGTTTCCACTCTGTCCCCAAATGAAATTGATGGATTGGTTGGGTGTGAAATAACTGGCGGTATTATTGGAAATACTTAGCGAAAGGTTGGATGCATATATTCTTTGTGCATAGTACTTACTGTAAACATAAGAAATACCGAGCCCAAGTACAAACATCAGTACAAACCAATACCAACTCCTTAGAACTCTTCGAATGAAGTTTTCCGGATCAAAAAATGAAAATGAACCTATTCTTTCTTTTGAGTCCTTTTCTGCGACTTCTCCTTTATTATTTTTTTCAGGGATCATTCTTCGATTATAATCTTGTAATTAATAGATAGATAGACATTGCTGTCGTTAGCAAAGAAACTCCCGTAGTAAGAGTGTTTAAAGGATCTTTTCCGAAACCATTAAAACTGTTTGATCTTGTATTCAGATAAATCATGTCTCCGTTTTGCAGCCAATAATATGGAGAGTTCATTGCATCTTCTCTTGTAAGATCTAATCTCGCCGTCTTGATACCTTCAGGATATTTTCTTTGGATAACTATATTTTTACGATCAATAGTTCTATTTAGTCCTCCGTTTTGTGCGATGGCTTCCATAATGTTCAGATTCTGGGTATAGGATGTTTTTTCCCCCGTTAAACCTGTAGTTTCTACATCTCCCAAGATATAGTATGTGATTCCATCTAGATTGAGTCTTACTTCAGATTTTCCTTCAAGAAAATTCTCATTTACCTTAGTCTGTATTTCCGTGGAAATATCTTCTATTGTTCTTCCCTCAGCTTTTATATAGCCAATACCGAAAACATAAATATCTCCTCTGGAATCTACCTTGATTCCTCCGAAATAAAATCTTTCGTTTCCACCTCCACGTCCAGAAGATCCACCACTACCTGTGGTAGAGACATTTCCTGAATTTTCTCCTCCGGAAGTATTAAATCTGGAATAAAATTGAGCCGCGTCTCCTTTCGGAGTGGTAATAATATTAAGGTTGAAAATATCGTTTTTTGTAACCCTATATTCCTGAATATTGTAAGGTACTAAACCTTCTCCATCGATAACAAGACTTTCATTAGGCTGAAGATATCTTACATCTTTTGTGGAAATGCATGAAGTAAGGATCAGCGAAATAATAGTCAGAAAGAGTATATGTATGTTTTTCATCTTTGATAGATTGAGTGCAAAAATAAAACTATTTTATGATTTTTTAAACTTTAATATTAGATTAGGAATATACGCCCCTATAAAACCAATTCCCATAATAATGACAAGAAGCAAATTATTTTCTAAATGTCTTAAGGAATAAGCAACTCCAATTACAAAAAGATAATATAAAAGGATATAAAATGTGGATCTTCTATGAGAAAGTCCAAGTTCTAACAATTTATGATGAATGTGATTTTTATCTGCTTCAAAAGGAGACTTTTTCTGAGAAAGACGGATAATAATTACATTTAGCGTATCGACAATCGGTAAGATAAGAATAGCTACTGCAATTACAGGTGCAGATTGCAGAAAGTATCTTGGTACTCCTGCTATTTTTTTATCAATAAAAATATCTATAAAACTCATTGCTGTGAAAGCCAACAAAAATCCGAGAACCATAGAACCTGTATCTCCCATAAATATTTTAGTACTTCTATAATGCGAAAGATTATAATACAAAAATGCCAAAACTGCACCTATAATGATAACGGAAAATATCACCAAAGGATAATTATATTCCCCGAGACGATAATAACTAACACCAAAAAATGCACTACACAATACGGAATAGCCACCAGCAAGGCCATCAATTCCATCAATAAGATTGAAAGCATTTATAAGTATAATAAACGTAACGACACTAAAAATTGAACTCAGAAAATAATTGAGCTCATAGATTCCGAAAACTCCAAATAAATTTCTAATTCGCACATCAGACCCAAAAACTATTAATGCAGAAACCAAAACCTGTGCAAAGAGCTTTTTATATGCCCTCATCACTACAATATCATCCATTACTCCGATATATAAAAGTATGATAAGAGAGGCAAAAAGAAATTTGTAAAAATCAAAAAGTTCATACGCAAAAATAGATGCACATATCCCAATGGAATAAAACAAGGCTATACCTCCAAGATTAGGTATCTTTCTCAGGTGAGAGCTTCTCATTCCGGGCTCATCCATAAGGTTTTTCCTCCTTGATATTTTAATAATTGTAGGAATAGAAAAAAAGGAAATCAAAAATGAAATGAGAAATCCTAAAACCAATTTGATATAGAATACAGGTATTCCAAAATCAGTTAAATCTATAATGGTCGAAATATTATTCATGGTTTACCACAGTACGTTATTATACTTGTCTATTGTGAATCTTCCTCTTCCGGCATTTACTTTTGAAAATGTAAAACAAAAAAGTAAAAAATACGTTATCAATCCTACCCGTAAAGCCGTCTGAGTTTCTTTTCTTACAGCCATTACAATTCCTGGAATTGCAAAATATCCACCCATTACCAGATATGAACTCGGCAAACGTGTTGCAAAAATAGTGTTTCCTCTGAAAATATAATAGAGACAATATCCAAAAAGTGCCATATTCCTAAAATATTCGTAATAGGCAATTTTTTTCTGTGCCGTTTTGTCAAAAATCAAAATAAAGAAAATAAAGAACAAATTAATGAGATCTCCTGCTCCGGATTTCAGTTCCTGTCCGTAGTACGTATCATTAGAATATCCTTCAAATGCTGAAGAAACATCCTGAGGAGAAATAGAAGAAAGAAGACCTCCGAAATAATTATAAACTTCAAAAGGAGCCAAAAAAACAGAAAGTATCAACAAAGGAATCCAATGATTTCTATTAAGCGGCAAAGTACTAATCCAGTATGCCGGTATAAAAACAATAGTAGACTTATGCATTCCTAAAGCAAAAAAGACACAGATTAAAAACTTCCACACCTCCCGTCTAATAATATATCGTACAGAGAACACACATATTGCCGTCCCGATTCCTTGTCTCATTTGTCCGCTATCCGCAAAAAAATAGGTTGCCATAAAATAAAACAGAACACTAAGTACTGGAAATTCTGAAAACTTAAAAAAAGAATTGAATTGTAAAGTTACCGATGTTATTATTACGAAAAAGGTAATCATATAGAATGGGAAACCAAAATCAAAAAAAAGTTTATTAATAAGAACATATAGCCACTCTATCTCCATAGAATTAGGCTGAAAAGTCGCCTTATTCCAAACATCTTGATAAGTAGTATAATTAGGAAATCCAAAATAAAACATCTTGGAATATACCGGAAAGTCCGCTCCTACATCTTGTCTCCCTCCTGCTGCAATAATCATTAAAACTCCCAAAAAGATCAATATATTCTTTACATCAGACTTCTGCATATTTTCACTTACAACGAAGAGCACAAGGAGCGTTGCGAAAATAATTAAATATATTGGATGTAAAAGTTGCATGAAAAAATATAAGCCAGAAGTTCTACTGTTTTAGTTAATAATCACCAATAGTATTAAGATTCTAAATCATTTGTGATTTTGATTTCATTATTTTTTAAATGAAGAAAAGCTAATATCACTACTCCATAAATTAATGGAATAAACAGGCGGATTTCCCATAAGATTCCAACCAAAAAAATCATTAATATGTATGGTCCGGAAAACAATAAAAATCTACTCATCAATTTCCTGTTATCTCCCGTCAAAGCATAATAATAAATAAATCGTATTACAAAAACTCCGAATAACCAACCCGTAATCTGGTTGATTCCCGTAAGATTATATTTAAGAGTTATTGATTCAAAAAAATAATAATCTTCATTCTGCTTTTGCTCTATCAACTGTCTCAAAACGGCATACGTTCCTATAAAAGAAAGTACAGGAAACAGCAACATTTTCGACCAATTTATAAACCCTTTTTGGCTAAAGAAATTTTTATTGAACATAAGTGCTGCAAAGAATGCTATATTCAGGCAGGCTGTTTCACGATTAAGAGTGGAGATTATAATTAATATACAAATTGCCCACATCCATTTTGATTTCGGATCATAATAATATTTCAGAGAAAAATAAATGGTGATCAAAAAAAGTAAAATAGCAGAATTATCATAATGGGTGATCACATATTGGCTTAATGCTAAAATAGTAGCCAAGAAAAAAACGACAGCCAAACGTTTCTTTTCATCAAAATTTTTAAAAAATGAAGTATTTCTGAAAATTTTATCTACCATTAGCGATATACATACCGCCATAATAGTATTAAAAGTAAAAAGTGCATGATAGTAGGCTGTTCCTTTTTTCTGAATGTAGGCCTTCATTGGAATATTATATTTCAGTGCATGCTGATAAAATTCTTTGATCCAGTCTACCACTTCTCGAGACAAAATTCTGTAGCCGTAAATTCCTTTGTAATACCAAGGTGTCGGCTCTTGCCAAGTTTTATAATAATCATAAGAAGATTGGAAACCATAATAGGTAATGATCTGAAAAAAAATAGGAAAAAAGATTACAAAAAGTAGTATAGTATTTTTTTTCATTCCTGACAATTTTTTCGGGCAAAGATAACAATTTTAATTTTCATATTCTATTAAGCAAGAATAGACTGTAGAGATAGATTACTCTACAAAGCAATTACAAAATCTTACGAATCACTTTTTCTAATCCTGAAAAATAAAGAAGGTAATACACTTGTTTTTTGAAAGGAAGAGACTTTAGATAATTAATCCCAAATCTGTTATACCCTAAAATTTCGGTTTTTGAAATATTCCTTTCCTTGATAAATTTTTTCAGTGTACCAGACATTTCTTTATATACCTCATCATCTTTTACAAAAGCAAGATATGCCAAAAATGAATATATCCCTTGCATAATCCGGAAACCTCTTAATTCCTTTTTCTTATCCGAATATTGGGATTTTTCAAAAGCATTTTCTACAGCTTCTACAGCTTTCAGCATATCCAATCCTCTTGATGTATGGGTTTTTGTAATGGAATCGCTTCTTTCAAAATAGTGATAATGAAAATTCTGAGTCTGAGCCAAAACCTTACAATCCAGCAAAATCTGCGGAATTAATTGAATATCTTCAAAATGTACCCCTTTTTTAAATCTTCTATTGCTAAAAAGTTCTCTCTTAAAAATTTTATTACAAGCAAAATAACTCATATCCGAAAACACCGAAAAATGCTCACTCAGATTTATTTTTTCCGGCATATTTGGAATTTGTGTCAGCTTTTGGGTAACTGTTCCATTTTCATCTACTTTTTGAAGATTACAAATCACCATATCTGCCTTATGTTTTTCTGCAAGCATATACATTTCTTCAAACATGGTTTCCGAAACATAATCGTCACTGTCTACAAAACCTATAAATTCTCCTGTTGTTTTTTCAAGGCCGAAATTTCGTGCATCACTTAGACCTCCGTTTTCCTTTTCAAAAGCCAGAATTTTTTCAGGATATTTCTTTTGATATTCTATTATAATATTTTGCGAATCATCCTTACTGCCGTCATTCACGACAATAATTTCTATGTCTTCCAAAGTCTGTTTTATCAGCGAATCCAAACATTTTCCAAGATACTTTTCTACATTGTAAACAGGAACAATAACGGAAACTTTTTTCATTAATTCTATATTTCAGTTTACTGTTTTAAAAGTCTAAGATTCAAGATTCCTTTTTTGGCTAAGTCAAAATCCTCTCGAGAACAAGGAATGCAATTTTCAATTTTTTCATCCTCACCAAAATACCACAAATTGCTAAAAGTATCTCTTTTGAAAACTACATTTTTATCATCAATCATTACATAAAAAGTTTCATACTTGCGCTCTTTGGGATGAGATTTCCGAATATTGATTCCCTCGATCATGTACCAGATCATTTGTGCTAAAAGCTGGTGATTCAAAGGATTTTCTGTTTCAAAATTACAATTGAAGATTCCTGCCGATTTCAAATTTTCGCTCAATCCCGCTTCCTTCATATATGCACAGATCTCTCTTCTGTTTAGCCCATTCACTTGAGGATTTACAGAAAATGCTTCAGAAAAACTTTCTACAGCATCACAATTCAGAGTGAAAAGATCAGCTCTTCGGAAAAAAGGTTCCATTCTTTCAGTAGAATTCATCATTTCTGCCAAACGTATGATATCAAACTCAACTTCCTTGATCAGCTTTACAGAATCCATTTCGTTTAAATGTTTCTGATAACCAAGAAGATGAAAATTTTTAATAGAGAAATTCTTTGTACTGAAAATACGGCTCAGATAATTTTTTTCGTTCATTTCTTCTCCTTCATTTGAAAGAGAAACGGTATTAGAAATTTGGGTATAATTAATGTTTTTTTGATGAAAATTAAGCGCTGAAAATAATGAATATGCAAGATCATTACTTCCTCCGACAATGATGGGAATTGCATTTTTATAATGACAGGCTGATAAAACTTCCTGCAAAATATAATGAGAATCTTGCACCGTTTTCCCAGAAACCAGATCTCCAAGATCACAAATAGGAGTATCAAAATCCAACCTCGACAGGCGATACAGAATTTTTCTTAAAGGTGTAAAATTCAGCACTTCTGCATTACCATTTGTTCCCCGAAAATCTGAAACAAAAAGCAAAACAATTCCGTTTTCCTGAATCTCGTTGGTAATGATATTACCAAGTTGCCATTTTTCGGATTTTATATTTTTAGGTGGTATAATAAAGTCTTCGAAATTCATCAGTTTTCTTAAAGTCACAAAAATATAAAATAAATAGGACTCTTTCTTTTTAAACACTAAAAGAAAACCGGAAAAATATCTTTTCGAAGTTTACACTGAGCTGATATTTTCCCGATTAAAAAAACTATTTCCTAAGAACCTTTTGAATAACTTGCGTCTTGTCTTTCATGAGAAATTGAATAATATAGCCTCCTTTTAGTAATTCTGAGGTTATTATTTTCTGATCTTTTATCATTCCTTCTTTTACCATTTTTCCGTTCATATCAAAAATTTGATAAGAAACCGCATCTGCATTGTTCACATACAACTCATCTGAAAAAGGATTTGGGTAAAGAAAGTTTGTAATAGTTTTCTGAGGCTCAGCTTCAATTTTCTTATTGAATAAATTTAATGCTTTATTGGTTTCCGTAATTGGAATTCCCAAATATCTTGGTTCATCTTTCGCACAACGAACAGACATTGCAGCTTGTGGATATATTCCGGTTCCACTTTGCATTCTTCCTGTTTCAAAAAGCATTCCCAGTGCAAACCCTATTTGCAGATCGGCAAGAGAAGCCGTCCATACTCCTGATCTTATTTTTGAATATTGATTGTCTCCCAACTCTCCTCTTATTCCATCTGCTGAAAAATTTCCTATCGGATATTGCTTATCGTTAAAAATCCATCCTTCTGAATTAAAAGTCCCATGATAATATTGAATTACATTTGCCCACTGATCCTGAATAACACCCGGTCTTCCCGTCCAATCATTATTATATCCGTTGAAAAATGGTGAACTTCCTTTGGAACCGGAGTAAAGAATTGTCCTAAAAACATCCGGAACTCTCCATCCTTCCGGACAAGGATCAAAAGGAGATTTTTTATCGGCATGTCCCCATCTATTGGTAAGAATAGATCTATTTTTAGAAACCCAGTCTCTTACTTTAGTTAAATCATTATTACTTTTTTCGCCTCCATCATAAAGCTGCCCTTTTCCACTATGATAAAGAAATGTAAGTGGATTTTGGATGCTGTATTTAATATTTTGAATTCCGTTTTCATATTTATCCGAAATAAAGGAATCATTATACACATTAAATTCTTTGGTATAATCCCGAAGATAATCACTGGAAATTAATGTTTTGTACCTAAAATTACGTAAACCCTCGCTTCCCAAATAAATAACACCACCCGCATTATCCTGAAATGAAGGAAGCGGATCTTTTCTTCCCCACTGAAACAGCAATCCTTTGGTTTTTGCTATTAGAGAACTTGTATTAGTGCCAATTCCGAAAGGTAACATCGCTCCTAAATTCCGATCCATAAAAACTGTTTTCAATGGCGCTCCATAGCTTATCGTTGGGTTTACAAAATTTCGATTTGTTTCAATTGGTTGTTCCGTAATGTAGGTGACCGGATTTTCCGTAGGATCAGTCTCCGGAACCCAAAAATACCAGCTCCAGTATGCAGGATCATTTGTAGAATTGTTATGCAGCGAGATTACAAAATTTCCTTTTTGGGTAGGATCAATTTTTACTTCAATATAACTATCAATGGGATCTTCTCTCGGATTGACTATTTTTACTGATCTTACTGTTTTCGTATTGGTAGTCCAAAGTACTTTTGCCTTTAAATTATCCGATGGAAGAATTTCTCTATCCGAAAATAATTGTGAAAACACCGCAAAAGGTTTATTTACAGGAATATCTATTTCGTTTTCATCAATAATAAGATAGCTATTCGGGTTATCAATTCCCATTTGCACGGTATTCTCCAAATTTGAAAAATATTCTGTAGCAAAATCTCCTATAAAAGAAATATTGGGATCTTTCATGCAGCGCACTGCATTTCCTGTATGTGTAGAATTTGATTGATTGATAAAAACATGAGCCTTTCCTACTTCCGTAAAATCAGAAAGTAAATTGGTAACCATTCCGAATGCTCTTCCTCCATCATAGCTGTAAGTAGCTGTCCACCAAGCTCCATCAGAATTTTCATCTTGATACATAATATCAAGTGGAGCATTAGGAACTACTACATTAGGATATTTCTCAAAATTTCCGTTTATCGGCATTATTCCGATATTTCTTGCTCCATTTTGCGCATTGGTAAAATCCATTCCTAAACTAGGATATACTTTTATTCCGTTCAGTACTGCATTATCAGAATCCGGATAAATAGTATTGTAAGTCGTAATAACGTCATCATTCACTCCACTATTTTTTCTTCCAAATGGACTATGATTATTATTGACCGTCACTCTTCCGTAATGAGACGGAATTCTCCAACCATTCGGGCAAGGATCAAGCTCAGATTTCAATTCGTAAGAACGGCTGTCTTTTTTTATTGCTGCATTGCTGCTGCTTGCATTACTATTCAATCCTTTATAATTATCTCCCCATAAATCCCAAGCTACATAAGAGGTTCCCGAACCCGCTGTTTTATGTAGTTTATTAGAAAACCAATTACTTACATTTTCACTATGGATAATATAATTAAGGGGATTATTTACAGAGTAGCGAATGTTCTTTTCAATTTCGTTATAAGGTCTCTGCACTACAGGAATCTTATCTACAGAAGATATTTCATTATGCTTCAAATATCCAAATTCACTTTTGATTTCATAAAAATTAAAATCTTTGTAAACCAATGGTGGAAAAGGATCTTTTCTTCCCCATTCATACAGAAGGCCTACAGATTTTTGCCAGTTGTTTCCTAAAAAACTGTTGCTAAGAGCTCCTAAATTACGATCCATATATTGAACCTGAATCGGATTATCATTCAAATCCGTTTCAAATCCTTGAGTATAGGTAATTCCTTTAGAAGGATCATCCGTTACCCAAACATGCCAACTCCAATAAATAGTGTTATCTACTTTGAAAGCAATAACTGCATTTCCATTGCCTAAATATTTATTAATCTCTACTTTGATTTTAGAATCTTCCGGTGTTTTACCCGGAATAATATTTACATTTTTAATAAGACCTGGATTATCTTCCCAAAATAAAGATGCAGTTTGATTTCCTTTAGGAATTGGAGTGAAATTATTGTCTTGTTTTAGATATTCATATCCAGACCACATTGCGTATGCTTTTTTGACTGGAATATAAATACCACTAAAAGAATTTTTCTTTGCCAGAACAGGATCAAAAATGTAGCTGTTGGGAGCTTTCAAAAAGTTATACGATTGCTGTGATGCTAAATTCAGAGAGAGAATAGTAGCTAAAAATATACTTGTTTTCATGGGTCAAAAAATTTCAAATACCAGTAATTTTTTCAACACCATTCGTGTAATACAAATGTAATTATTTTTAAATATTATATAACAATAATTTATTATTTTTACATTATATTTTGTTTTAAATCAAAATAAATTAATAATTATTAAAACAACACATTCCACATAATACAAAACAAATTTTTAGCAGAAATTTTTTAAACTCTAAAAAAAAGACACAAACTATTTTTTTTGCATTTTTTATATAAGCCCAAAAGGAAAAATAAAAAACCACTGAAAAAAAATCAGCGGCTTCTATTTTATATTAAATATCTAACAAGAAAACTATTTTTTCTTAGCCTTTGCTTTTTTTTCTCCAAAAGCATTTTTATCTTGGGCAAGAATCCATTTTTTCACCTCATCCAAAGACACATCTTTTAGCTCCTCCGCTTCATATTTGGACTCATCTTTTTTTCTCGGAATTTTAAAATTCGTTTTTCCAAATTTCACAAACGGCCCCCATCTTCCATTCTCGATAGAAATTTTTTCTTTTTCCCATTGCTGAATATATCGGTTAGCTTCTTTTTCAAGTTTTGTTTCTATCAGTTCATTGATATCACTTTGAGAAAGATTATCAAAATCATATTTCTTAGGAACATTTACAAAAACATCTTTATACTTGATAAATGGCCCGAATCTTCCTTTACCTTTTGTCACAGGTTCTCCTTTATAAGTAGCAATTGGCGCATCTGCTTTTTGTTTTTCTCTGATCAGTTCTTCTGCTCTTTCCTGATCTACTGAAAAAGGATCTTCACCTTTCGCAAGAGAAATATAGGTTTCACCAAATTTTAGATAAGGTCCGAATCTTCCCACTCCTACAGAAACCGATTTTCCTTCAAAATCATTTAAATCAAAAGGAATTTTGAAAAGTTCGAGAGCTTCTTCCAGAGTAATGGTTGAAATATTTTGCATGGGAAGCAAAGACGCAAAAACAGGCTTTTCTTCATCATCTGTTTCACCAATCTGAATCATGGGGCCGAATCTTCCGATTCTTGCATACACATTTTTGCCACTTTTCGGATCAATTCCGAGGTTTCTCTCTCCGGTAGCTCGATCTGCATTTTCTTCCACATCTTCAATTCTGGGGTGAAAGTCTTTATAAAAACCTTGCAAAACCTCCTTCCATTTCTCCTCTCCTTTTGCAATATCATCAAAATCCTGTTCTACTTTTGCGGTAAAACCATAGTCAAGAATTTCATTGAAATTATTTACTAAAAATTCGTTCACCACCTCTCCAATATCCGTTGGAGTAAATTTATTTTTATCCCCGCCAAATTTTTCGGTAAGGACTTCTTTTTTCAATTCAGATTTTTCGAGAGTCATTTTAATGACTTCCCGTTCTTGTGGCAAAATTTCTCTTTTATCTACATATTCTCGATTTTGGATCGTTTGGATTGTTGGAGCATAAGTAGAAGGACGACCAATTCCCAGCTCTTCGAGTTTGCGCACCAATCCTGCTTCTGTATATCTGGAAGATGGTTTTGTGAATTTTTGTGTAGCGTAGATCTTTTTGTAATCCAGAACCTCACCGACATTTACTTTAGGCAAAAGTTTCTCATTGTTTTCGTCCTCTTCATCATCAGTTTTCGTTATTTCATACACTCTGAGAAAACCATCAAAAACAACAACTTCTCCTTGAGCTTCAAAAGATTGGGGCAGCTTTGAATTTCCGATTTCGATTACGGTTTTTTCAATTTTTGCATTTTCCATTTGGGAAGCCAAAGTTCTTTTGTAGATAAGCTGATATAGCTTATTTAATTGCGCATCACCAATTGATTTCACAGAAAAATCTGTTGGACGAATCGCTTCGTGAGCTTCTTGCGCAGAAGAAGATTTGGTGGTATAATTTCTTGGCTTTGAATATTTTTCGCCATATTCCGAAATAATTTGAGCTTTTGCTCCATTGATGGCTTCTTGGGAAAGATTTACAGAATCCGTTCTCATATATGTAATATACCCTTCCTCATATAATCTTTGGGCAATTCTCATTGTTGCAGTAACTCCATATCCCAATTTATTGGATGCTTCCTGCTGCAAAGTAGAAGTAGTGAAAGGTGCAGAAGCAGTTCTTGTCCCCGGTTTGGTTTCCACACCCAAAACTTTGAAATCTGCATTTTTTGATAACTCTAAAAATTTTTCTGCTTCGTTTTCTGTTTCAAAATCCTTTTTAAGTTTTGCAGAAATTTCATGCTTTGAATTATTCAGAAAAATTCCCTCGATTTTATAACTTGCTTTTGGCTTAAAGTCACGAATTTCATGTTCTCTCTCTACAATCAATCTAACAGCAACAGACTGAACTCTACCCGCAGAAAGCCCTGCTTTTACCTTTTTCCATAAAACCGGAGACATTTCAAAACCAACAATTCTGTCCAAAACTCTTCTCGCTTGTTGTGCATTTACGAGATTCTGATCTATTTTTCGTGGATTTTCGATGGCTTTAAGAATGGCATTCTTGGTAATTTCATGGAAAACAATCCTTTTTGTATTTTCATCCTTCAATTTGAGTTCCTGCGCAAGATGCCAAGCAATTGCTTCACCTTCACGATCTTCATCGGAAGCCAACCAAACTGTTTCTGCACTTTTAACAGCAGCTTTCAGTTCGGTTACCAATTTCTTTTTATCTGCTGAAACTTCATAATCCGGAGTAAAAGTTTCCAGATTGATTCCCATTCCTTTTTTAGGAAGATCACGAATGTGCCCGAAACTGGACTTCACCTCGAAATCTTTTCCTAAATATTTCTGAATGGTCTTTGCTTTAGCAGGTGACTCAACTATGACTAAATTTTTGGACATGCACGAAAAATTTTTTTTGCAAAAGTAGGGGTTTTTTATTTTATAAAGAATATTTGTAATTATTCATACTTTAAAAAACACAGCAAAGCCCAAAAGCCTTGCTGTAAATAATTTCATATATAGCGTAGAATCTATTTTTTAATGATTTTTTGAGAATATGTATTTCCAGCTTTATCACTTACAACAACTAAATAAGTCCCTGAATGTAATTGTTTAATAGATATTGCATTTTTTACAACTTTCGTATGCAAAACAATTTTCCCGCTCAAATCATATAATTTTGCTTCAACTGGCACCATTCCATTTTCAGCTTTAATGTTAATGACATCATTACTTGGATTAGGATAAACAGAAAATAGTGCATTATCATTTTTAATATCTACGATTGCTAATGTTGAACCTTCTACAACATTCAATGTAGTATTGGGTGTCACATTATTAATAATATCCACCTTTCCGGATGGCCACTTTACAACTACTTTTGCTATTTCGGTAGCCTGCCCGATTCCGAAATGGGTATTTAAGGTACTCATATTACCGAATCCTGTTCCGCTTTGCACATCACGAATTTGTTTTCCCCAAGTTCCGTAAATTTCTACTCTCGCTCCAATTCCGTTTCTGTTACTCTGAATACCTTTTAAAGTTACTTTCAGCCATTTGTTAGTATTTCCGTTGTTCATCAAAATCGTTTGTCCGTTTTGGATGTCTAAAAATCCATCGTTATTCAAATCTCCGACAGGTCTGCGATAAGGATTCAGATTATATGGATTCAGATTTGGAGTAAATTTAAATTCTCCATTGCCAAACATAATGGTATTTCCTGCACCTAATACATCAAGAAAACCATCGTTATCAAAATCGTATGCTACATATTCTCTACTAGTATCAGTAATAGTATCATAACCGGAACCTGTAGTAACATCGGAAAAAGTTCCGTCTCCGTTATTTTTCATTATTTTATTTAATCCATCAGTGTCAGAATTTATTCCAATCATAGTGTCCATAAATCCATCATTATTGAAATCTCCCCAAGCTGCAGACCAGCTTTGTGAAGGTTCTGCTAAATTTGCAGAAACCGCAACATTGGTAAAAGTTCCATTACCATTATTTTTGTGTAGTTCATCTATATTTCCGCCAACTCCTGAACCACCTTCTCCACATTTTGCAATAAACATATCGAGGTCTCCATCGTTATCATAATCTGTCCATGTGGAAGCATAATTTCCGCCCGAAGGAAAATCACCTAACCCTCCTTGACGATGATTCATATTGGTTCCATCATTCATATAAGATCTGTTGGGTCCATTATCATCACATACAAAAGCATCCAGTTTTCCATCATTATTGATATCAATAAAATTAGTGCGTTGTGTAAGGTAATTTTGTGATTTTCTATCGACAGTAAAACCTGTTCCTGTAGCATTAGCTTTCAAAAAAGTAACTCCATTTGATGAGCCATAAATAAGATCATTAAAACCATTATTATCGTAATCTCCCGCCGCAATGCTCCAATATGGTTCAACCACAGTACTTGGTACAGTGTATGTAACTTTATTGAAAGCTCCTCCTGCTAATTGTTGAGAAATAACAACTTGTGTTTTACTAACAACAGAAACAATATCATCAAGATAATCTCCATTCATATCCACAATACAATTATTGAAACTTCCGCTCACGCTGCTTAGAATCTGAGGAGTAAACGAAAGTCTATCTACTGCCGGCGTAGTTTCTGATATATTAAAACTAAATGCTGCACTACTCCATTTATTATCAAATACAATAAAATAAGTCGTATTAGGAATTCCCCTGAATGTAACCTGTGCAGAAACTCCCGAATAATCATCATTGCTTGCTACACAATTTAATGTTGTACAGTCTCCTGAAAAAACTATTATTCTCGTATCATTATTCTGCCCCTGAATTACAGTAGATATATTAATAAATTTATCTTGAGTGGGAGTATATTTGTACCAAGCTCCAGCTGTTCCAACACTATATTCCATTCCGCATACTGAAGGTGCAGCAGTGCCAGTAATTCCGGAAACATTGTATGTACCTAATCCTGTAATATTTATTGCATTGTTGCAGGATGTTTGTGAAAATCCAAAAGTAACACAATATAGTAAAGTAAATAATATTATTTTTCTTATATTCATATTTTAGAGTTTTTTTTATTAATTGCAAGTTTGTGTAAGTGAGCTGATCCATTCCTGTAATAATAATACTCCTTCATCGTGAACAATTGTTCTTCCCAGCAACGGCATTCTATTACTTTCATCAGCAGATTGAAGTCTGTAATGCATCACAGATTTGTTATAATTTCCGGGTCTTACAATTTTTTCAATGGTAGAACTTACGGGTTCAGCTGCAGATACACATAATCCGATATTCGTTAAATCTGTAGTTTTATTAAAATTTAGTCTCAAAGCACGATAATCACAACGAGCATTATCTTGATGACAATGTGCACAATTTATATCCAAATAAGATCTTAAACGTAAGTCCAAAGGTTTACTAGTGTCGTGATAATCCACAGTAGAGTTTATAACAGAAGGATAACTTGTGAGATAACCTTCATCTACTAATTTTTGTAGTTGATTTTTAACATTGGAAGTAGAATAATTATAAGTTGTATTCAGGTTTTGAGGCTTCGTACCAATGGGAATGGATTTACCGTCTAATCTATGACAAGCAAAACATTCGGATTCAGATGGTATTCTGTAATCTGTTGTAATGACTTCTCCATTTGGTTTTTTGAACGTAATATTCTGCGAACTACCACTGGTAAAATCATCTCCAGTTACCAGATTGGCTTCAGTCTGGTCATTATTCCAAATATATTCTGCAAATACCCAACCGGTAGATTTTCTTATCATTAGTCGGGTTTCTATTATTTTAGTAGTATTATTGGGCTGAATTGTATTATAATAAAAATTTTTTATCAAGACCGTTCCAACAGGAAAATTGAGCGTTTTGCCATCTTCATCATAGGTAGCTTTTGTACCTTTTGGCATCCAGATGAATCTCTTCTTTAAAGCATAATCTGTAAACAAAGAACTTGCTGGTTCATAAGGTATTACTTTATCTATGGGTATTAGGTTTTTCAGCTCTCCACTGAAAAAAGAATAGGTAGATAATTTAGAATATGGAACAGCATTTATATCAAAATTGACAGTTGGAACGTTAGCTGGTGGTGTTCCTGTAATTGGTTCATCATCTTTACAGGTAAATAAGAAAAAAAGGACACATAGAATAGACAAAAAATAGATTTTTTTCATTAATTGCAGTTTTATGGGCATCTAAGATAAATAATTAATTCTAATAGACAACTTAAATTCACTAAATTTGCCAACTTAATTAATCAACGATATTGAGATATTTACAATGAGCCAATTTAAAGAATACAAAAACCTCAACCTTATCGACATAGCCGAGAATGTATCGGAATTCTGGAAACAAAATAAAACGTTCAGCAAAAGTGTTGAAATTCGTGACGGAAAACCTGAATACGTTTTTTACGAAGGACCACCTTCTGCCAACGGAATGCCAGGAATTCACCATGTTATGGCGAGAGCTCTGAAGGATATTTTTTGTAGATTCCAAACGCAAAACGGAAAACAAGTTTTTCGTAAAGCAGGCTGGGATACGCATGGTTTGCCTGTGGAATTGGGTGTAGAAAAAGAACTCGGAATTACCAAAGAAGACATCGGTAAAAAAATTACTGTAGAAGAATACAACCAAGCGTGTAGAAATGCAGTAATGCGTTATACTGATGTTTGGAATGACCTTACCGAAAAAATTGGATATTGGGTAGATTTGGACAATCCTTACATTACCTATGAACCAAAATATATGGAAACGGTTTGGTGGTTGCTAAAACAATTATACAATAAAGATTTACTGTATAAAGGTTATACAATCCAACCTTATTCGCCTAAAGCGGGAACCGGACTTTCTTCTCACGAATTGAACCAACCGGGAACATATCGTGATGTTACCGACACCACGATTGTTGCCCAATTTAAAGTTAAAAAAGATTCTTCAGAATTATTCAACGATGTTGACGGAGATGTAAACATTTTAGCTTGGACGACAACTCCGTGGACTTTACCTTCCAACACCGCGCTTGCAGTAGGAAGAGACATAGAATATGTTTTAGTAAAAACGTTCAACCAATATACTTTTGAACCTGTAACTGTTGTTTTGGCGAGTGTTCTTTTAGAGAAAAATTTTGGTAAAAAATATGTGGAAGGAACTGATGAAGATTTTGCGAATTACAACCCTGAAAGCAAAACCATTCCTTACCAAATCGTAGCAGAATTTACGGGCGAAGATTTAGCAGGAACAGAATACGAACAATTAATTCCTTGGTTTTTACCTTCAGAAAATCCTGAAAAAGCATTCCGTGTAATTATCGGAGATTTTGTGACTACGGAAGACGGAACCGGTATCGTTCACATTGCGCCAACTTTCGGTGCAGATGACAACAGAGTTGCTCAAGAAAACGGAATTCCGCCAATGTTGGTGAAAGATGAAAATGACAATCTCGTTCCTTTGGTGGATTTACAAGGTAAATTTTTAAAAGGCGAAAACGTTCCTGAATTATTTAGTGGAAAATACATCAAAAACGAATATTATGACGATGGAACTGCTCCCGAAAAATCTTGGGATGTAGAACTTGCGATTTTATTAAAAACCGAAAACAAAGCCTTCAAAGTAGAAAAATATGTTCACAGCTATCCGCATTGTTGGAGAACTGATAAACCTGTTTTATATTATCCTTTGGATTCTTGGTTCGTAAAAATGACTTCAGTGAGAAATCGTTTAGTAGAACTGAATGAAACTATCAATTGGAAACCAAAATCAACAGGAGAAGGAAGATTTGCCAACTGGTTAGAAAATGTAAACGACTGGAATCTTTCTCGTTCAAGATATTGGGGAATTCCTTTGCCAATCTGGAGAAGTGAAGATTTGAAGGAGCAAAAAGTAATCGGTTCTGTAGAAGAATTGGTGAACGAAATTCAAAAATCTATCGAAGCAGGTTTTATGACGGAAAGTCCTTTCAAAGATTTTGAAGTAGGAAATATGTCTGCTGAAAATTATGCGAAAATAGATTTACATAAAAATATTGTAGATGCTATTACATTAGTTTCGGAAAGTGGAAAACCGATGAAACGTGAATCTGATTTGATTGATGTTTGGTTTGATTCCGGTTCAATGCCTTATGCACAATTGCATTATCCTTTTGAAAACAAAGAATTGATTGACAGCGGAAAAGCTTTTCCGGCAGATTTTATTGCAGAAGGAGTTGACCAAACTCGTGGTTGGTTTTACACGCTTCATGCGATTGGAACTACAGTTTTCGATTCTATAGCCTATAAAAATGTGGTTTCTAACGGTTTAGTTCTTGACAAGAATGGACAAAAAATGTCTAAACGTCTTGGAAATGCAATTGATCCTTTTGAAACTTTACAAAAATATGGCCCAGATGCAACACGTTGGTATATGATTTCTAACGCCAATCCTTGGGAAAATTTAAAATTTGATTTAGAAGGAATTGATGAAGTGCGCAGAAAATTCTTCGGAACGTTGTACAACACGTATTCGTTCTTTAGTTTGTATGCGAATGTTGATGGATTTAATTATTCAGAAAAAGAGGTAGAAAATCGTCCTGAAATTGACCGTTGGATTTTATCAGAACTCAATCTTTTGGTGAAAGACGTTACCGAATTTTATGAAGATTATGAACCTACAAAAGTTGCGAGAGCGATTAATACTTTTGTCAATGATAATTTAAGCAACTGGTACGTAAGACTTTGCAGAAGACGTTTCTGGAAAGGAGATTACAGCGAAGACAAAATTTCTGCGTACCAAACTTTATATACTTGTTTGGAAACTGTGGCAAAAATTTCGGCACCAATTGCTCCGTTTTTTATGGATCAATTGTATCAGGATTTGAACGCAGTTACAGGAAAAGATTCTGCTGAATCCGTTCACTTAACCGATTTTCCGAAAGTGGATGAAAATTTAATCGACCAAAATTTGGTGGAAAAAACACATTTGGCTCAGACGGTCACTTCTATGGTTTTCTCTTTGAGAAAAAAGGAAAACGTGAAAGTTCGTCAACCGCTTCAAAAAGTGATGATTCCAGTTTTGGATAAGAAAACAGAAGAACAAATTCTGGCTGTTGCAGAACTCATCAAACAAGAAGTAAACGTAAAAGAATTACAATTAATTAATGCAGAAGAAGCATCACATCTCATTGTAAAACAGATAAAACCGAACTTCAAAGCACTTGGTCCTAAATTAGGAAAAGACATGAAAGTGGTAGGTGCGGAAATTGCCAACTTTGATGCGGAGCAGATTTCAGAATTGGAAAAAAATGGAACGATTTTGGTAAGCAATTACGAAATTTCTTTGGATGATGTGGAAATTTCTACGAAAGATATTCCGGGATGGACGGTAACTTCCGATGGAAAAACAACGGTGGCTTTAGATTTGCATATCACAGAAGATTTAAAAGCAGAGGGAATTGCAAGAGAATTCATTAATAGAGTTCAAAATCTTAGAAAAGACAAAGACTTTGAATTAACTGACAGAATCTCAATTCAATTGGAAGAAAATTCTCCATTTAAGAGAGAACTTATCAACAATGAGGCGTATATTTCTGCGGAAGTATTGTCAGATAAAATAGAATTTGTAAATTCACTCCCAACTTATGATGAAATTGACATCGATGATGTTAATTTTAAGGTGAATATTAGTAAAATATGATGGTGTGACAATGCTTTAAATAACATGAAAATTACTGCAAAAGCACATCTTCTAAAATTAACACACTTTAAAAAACTATGGCAGAAGAAAGAGTACGATACAGTGATAACGATTTGCAGGAATTCAAAAAATTAATTCTTGGAAAAATAGAAAAAGCGGAAAAAGATCTTTCACTTATCAATGAAAGTTTTATTAACGACCAGAATAACGGAACAGATGACACCTCCCCTACTTTCAAAGCATTTGAAGAAGGTGCAGAAACTCTAAGCAAAGAGCAAAATGCAATTCTTGCAGGAAGACAGGAAAAATTTATCCGTGATCTGAAACACGCACTTATCCGTATCGAAAATAAAACCTACGGAATTTGTCGTGTTACTGGAAAATTGATTCCGAAAGAACGTCTTATGGCAGTTCCGCATGCTACATTGAGCATTGAAGCAAAAAATATGCAGCGATAAATTTATTTTTTTAATGAAAATTAGGTTTATAAATAAGGGTAATTTTCTTATTTATAAACCTATTTTTGTGGTATGGAAATTTTTATAATTCTTATTTTTATTGGTATTCTTATATTTGTATTCAGAGATTATCTGAAAGAAAAATTTTTTACCGATAGCACAAAAAATTATACTATTGATGATCGCTACAATTCGGAAAAACGAGAACGTGAAAAAGAAATAGATCAACTTCTGAGCAAAATGGGAAAAAACGGAATTGATGATCTGAGTGCAAAAGATCAAAAACGTCTTCGGGAACTTTCCAAAAAATAATAACATTTAATAAAATCTCTGTTTTGAAAAAAATAGCATTTGTAACATTACTTATTCTTCTTATCGATCAATTCTCAAAAATTTATGTTAAAACTCATTTTTATTTAGGTGAAAGTACAGAAGTATTTCCGGGATTCAAACTCACATTTGTAGAAAATCCGGGAATGGCTTATGGTTTTCATTTTGGTGGATTGATTGGGAAGTATTTTTTAGTAATTCTACGGCTGGCTCTTATCGGATTTATGATTCGTCTTTTTATGAAATGGACGAAAGAAGGCAGATCCAATTATTTATTAATTCCAATGGCTATCATTTTTGCCGGAGCAATAGGAAATGTGATTGACGGTATGTTTTACGGACTCATTTTCGATAGTGGAACTGTTTTCGATGAAGTCTCAGGAAAATGGATAGACTATGATGGAGTTTCCAAAATAGTTCCTTTCGGGCAAGGATATTCTTCTTTTATGAAAGGATGTGTTGTAGATATGTTTCATTTTCCATTGGTCGATTGGTGGGTTCCGGAAAACTGGCCTTTGATTGGTGGAAAACACATAGAGTTTTTCAAATACATCTTCAATGTTGCCGATTCGGCTATTACAGTTGGTGCTGCTTTGCTTTTCATTTTCAGAAAAAAGGCATTTCCAAACGGATTAGAATTTTAGAATATGAAATCATTTAGAAAAATAATTAAAATTTTCCTGTTATGTTTTTTAGCAGGAATTCTTTTTATAGTATTTGCCAATTATTCCATTAAAAAAGAAAGTGCGTCCTTTGTTTCTTATTCCGTTTCCGAACTTCCAAAAGTAAAAGCCGCCGTTGTTTTGGGAACCAACAAAAATTTGAATAACGGAACTCCAAACCTTTATTTTGCTTATAGGATACAAGCGGCAACAGAACTTTACAAAAACGGAAATGTACAATACATCATTGTAAGCGGAGACAATTCTGTAAAAGGATACAATGAACCGGAACAAATGAAACTTGACCTTATTGCCAATGGAATCCCTACAGAAAAAATTTTTGAAGATTTTGCAGGTTTTCGGACTTTAGATTCCGTAGTTCGGGCAAGAGAAATTTTCGGACAAAATGAAGTCATTTTTGTTTCGCAGAAATTTCATAATGAACGAGCGGTATTTCTTGCCAGAGAAAAAGGAATAAAAGCGTATGGCTATAATGCAAAAGACGTGAATAAATATGCAGGTTTCAAAACCAATATGCGTGAATATATTGCAAAGGCAAAAGCATAT
>NZ_JBXUGL010000034.1:0-31066 GCF_057180505.1 Chryseobacterium sp. HNCC26DJ241
ATTTTTAGATGGATTTTTGAGCCTTGGTTTATTATTTTTATGACAATTTTCTTAGAAACAGCTCCTTTGGCTGCCATTTTTCTAAAATTATGTCCTATAGCCATCAGTAAAAACTCCAGTTCTACTTTTTCTAATCCTTTGAAAGTAAATCGGTTAAATTTATTATTGCTTTTCAGTTGTCCGAATACGGCTTCCACTTCTATCGGGCGTTTGCTTCGGTGTTTGAGACCTTCTTCACTTGTTAATAAATTTCTAGCCCTTTCTTTAAGCTCATTCAACCGATGGTTGACTTCTATTCTCCGGTTGCCTTTTGCATTGTGACACACCGCTCGAAGTGGACAATTGTTGCAGTTTTTAGCCTGATAATAAGAAACTTGCGATTCGTACCCATTGCTTGATGCTCGCTTTCCCATCCCCACTTTTTCCATTCTTTGTCCCATCGTACAGACATAAAAATCCTGTTCTTTATTGTAAAATAAATTTTGAACTAAAAATGGATTGTTTTTCATCTTTTTTTTCTGTTCGGCATGGAAATAATTATACTTCACATACGCTCAAATATTCTTATTTTCAAGCATTTTTTTAAGTACATTGAAGACGTTTTTTGATGCAGCCCGACTTGAGCGGAAATCCTTTTTTTGTTGCCGGAAAAGATTGGCAAAAAAAGATTGGGAGCGGAAGGCGGAAAAGCTGCCATAAAAATAACTTATATAAACTCTATTGAGTTCTGAGAGCTTTTCCTTTAACTCTTCGGAATTGATTTTTTTGGCAATTCTTCTTGGTTAAGTTCCTGATTTTCTGATTGGATACTGTTTTCTATATCCGATAAAATAGTACCTATTTTTGCCTCTAATTTTTCTTTGTATTTTTCCACAGAACCCCGCCAAACGAAAGTGTATCTGCCAGATTTTGCCTCAATTTTCGTCCCGTCAATGTACTGCACATCAAGGCTCACATAGCCCAATTCCACGAGCATCTTAACCACTTCTGCAAACAAATCTTTAATCTTGTCCTTCAAAATTTTTCCCCGAAACTCGTTGATCGTTCTAAAGTTGGGGGTAGAGTTCCCCGAAAGGTACATAAAATGAATGTTTTCGGTAAGTGCTTTTGCCATCTTTCTGCAAGAGTACAAATTGGACAGATAGCCATAAAACAGCACTTTTATCATCATTCTCGGGTGATAAGCGGAGCAACCTCCGCCAAGATAAAGACTCATAATCTCGCTAATATCCAACTGATTAACCACAGAATCTACCAAGCGAACGGGGTGATTCTCGGGAATCAGATCAAAAATATTGATAGGGAATAGTTCCGGAAAGTTGCCTGTTTGGGTTTTAAAGCTTACCTTAGCCATAGTTGTAATTTGTGCAACTCTAAGATAGCTTTTTTAGAGATAATCTCAACAATAAAAGGGCTGACCAAACTTTTTGGACAGCCTCTTTTTTATAAATTATCGGAACACATTTATGGCTAAAAAAACTATTTTGATTGTTGGTTTTTCAGATACAGATATCATTTGATAAAGTTCTTTTTCGCAGAAAACTTCAGTCCTCTATGCAAGGTAAGTTTCTCTTTCAAATGTGTAAAATAAGACTCTAATCGATTTGTAGTATAAGGAATTTCGGGATATTCCAGATAGGAAAACATATTAGGGATTGCGTTGATGACCAGAAATGTTGCTAAATGCAGATTTTTATGGGTAAACCAATCCCTTCCCGTTGACTCATTCATTGATTTTTCATTAATAAATTCCTTATTTTCCTCATACCAATGTTCAAGTTTCAGTAACCAAACATTGGCTTCTTCCTTGGTTTTAAGAAAAGTTATTTCTTTGGATAATTTAAGCAACTGCCTACTGATGAAATGCTTTGGGTTTTCACTCAAATATTTTTTAACCTTTTTCATAAAAAAACAAAGAGTATATTGAAATCACTTCCAATATACTCCTTTTAAAACACTTCTGGCAAAGACTTTAATGCACTTTTTAGGTGCTATTTTTTACTACTTTGTCATTTTTTATAAATAAATTAGAATTTATTTTTTGATAATTTTAGTTGCAGTAGATTTTCCATTCTCAAAATTCACCTTTAGAATATATACACCAGGTGTATAGTTAGTCATATCAATTTTATTTGTTGGTGAAATTGCATTAGAGGAAGATTTCCCACTTAAATCAATTATATCAATATTTTTGATTTTATCTTTCGAAGTAATATTTACATAATTGCTTGTAGGATTTGGAAAAACATTTACAACAGCTTTAGAAATATCACTTGTTGCCAAAAGTGGACTTAGTTTATTCATACCTCCAACCGTTGAAGATGTTGTAAATCCTCCACCGTAAACTGCTCCTGGTCCGGCAGCAGCCAATGCTGCAATTCCATCCGTATCTCCAGCGGCAGGAGTTATATCAGTCCAAGTTAAACCACCGTCAGTGCTTATGGATGAACCTCTAGAAGTAGAAGATGCACCTGAAGAAATCAAAGTTTGTGCTGTTCCAGGAACATACAATATATCTCCTGTATAAAAGGTTCCACTGGTACTAACAGGATTCCAATTTGCTCCACCATCAGTAGTACTAAATAATAATACACCAGTTCTATCTATTAGCCAAGCATTATTTGCGTCCTTCATTGTAAAAGTTCCACTTTGAGCCGTTGTACCAAAGTCACCTATTGGCGATTGAACAACAGTCCAATTTAATCCTTTGTTTGCACTTTTATAAATTCTTCCCTTATTTGTACCGAACCAATAGTTATCACCAATAGCAGCATCAATTGTTGTATAAGCATATTCTCCACTTAAAGGAGTTGGTAAGTTCGCGGAGGGAACTCTTGTCCAAGATGTTCCTCCGTTAGTAGTGGTATATATTTCAAAATACCCACCTATTGGATCACCAACAACAACTCCTGTATTTACATCCCAAAAATTGATTGTATCAGGGAAAGAAGCAGCATTATTAAACATTGTCGCTGATGAAACTTTGGTCCATGTTGTACCACCATCTGTTGTTTTATAAACACCGCCTTTTGCAGTTGCTCCAGTTATATACGCTGCATAGGCAACAGTTGCTGAAGGTGCGGCAAGGTCAGCAATTTGGTTTGAAGAACCTCCTACGTTGATATTTCCTGCAATCCAAGTTTGTCCACCATTAGAAGTTCTGGAAAATTGTTGATAATTTGCACCAGCTCCACTACCATCACCAGCTAAAGCCCAAACAGTGTTTGCATCTGAAAGTGATAATACAAGAGGGTAAGTACCAGCAGTAGGGAAGCTAGAGTTCTGCGTTGTCCATGAAGATTGAGCAGAAAGCATTAAGGATAGCAAAGCAAATCCAGAAAGTAAAAATTTTTTCATAAGATTAAAATTTATTGATTAAATAATTTGGAGCTAAATTAAAAAAAAAAATTAAAAAAAACGATAATTGTTATAAATTATAAAAGAATCCGTAATTCTTGTAAAGTAATTCGAAATTAGTGTCTTATCATTTCCGTATGTGGAATATTATCCTCAAGATATTTTTTACCAAAATCCTCGAAACCAAAGCTGCTGTAAAAAGGAATAAGGTAATTTTGTGCAGAGATTCTTATCGATGATGTATGAAACCTATTTTCTATTACTTCGACTGCATAAAACAACAATTGCCTTCCTAAATTTTTCCCTCTTCCATATTCTGTAGTTAGAACTCTTCCGATAGAAGCCTCATTATATTTTATTCCTTTGTCAAAGATTCGGCAATATGCGAGGACAATTCCTTCCCTTTCCGCCCAAAGATGTAATGCTTTTTGGTCGTAGTTTTCCAAATCAGGATAAGGGCAATCTTGTTCTACTACAAAAACATCAATGCGGGCTTTTATGATCTGATAAAGCTCTTCTGTTGTTAATTCTTCAAATGTTTTTATTTTCCAAACTAAATTATCCATCAAATTTTACTTTATTTTTAAATAGGAAGTCGTTGGTTTTTTCGATAAAATTCAAAATTTCTTCACAGCCTTCCTTTTTTTCAGCGGAGGTAATATATATATTGGGGAGTTCTTCCCAAGATTTTAAAAGTTCTGATTGGTAAATTTCTACATTTTTTCCTGCTGCATTTGGTTTCAGTTTATCGGCTTTTGTAAAAACAATAGAAAAAGGAACTCCACTTTCTCCGCACCATTCCATAAATTCTAAGTCAATTTTTTGAGGTGTGTGACGAATATCTATCAAGACAAAAAGGTTGACTAAATTTTTGCGGTTCAAGATATAATTGGTAATTAATTTTTCAAAATCCTTTCTAATGCTTTTTGAAACCTTTGCATAGCCATAGCCGGGCAAATCTGTAAGATACCAACTTTCATTCACTAAAAAATGATTGATAAGTTGTGTTTTACCAGGAGTTTGGGAGGTTTTTGCAAGATCTTTCCTATTCATCATCGCATTGATGAGAGAAGATTTTCCCACATTAGAACGGCCAATAAAAGCATATTCAGGAATTTTGGGTTCCGGACAATCTTGCCATTTCTGGCTGCTTTTTACAAATTCTGTAGTTTTAATAACCATATTTTGAAAAACAAAAACCATTAAGACTTCTTAATGGTTCATAAATTTAGGATTTATTTTTTAACCAGTTATATAATATTTCGTTGAATTCATCTGGTTTTTCCATCATTGCTGCATGTCCGCATTTATCCATCCAGAAAAGATCGGAATTGGGAATAAATCTATGCATATCTTCTGCAACTTCAGGTGGTGTTACATTATCTTGTTTTCCCCAAATGATACAGGTTGGGCATTTAATATTTGGAAGATCATTCAGCATATTATGTTTGATGGCGCTTCTTGCAAGCATTACGGTTTTTATACCCTTCATTCTGTCATTTACTACGCTGAAAACCTCATCTACAAGTTCATCAGTGGCAATCACAGGATCATAAAAAACCTCCTGAGTTTTTCTTTTGATGTATTCTTTATCACTTTTTCTTGGAAAGCTATCGCCGAAAGTTCTTTCATACAATCCGGAACTTCCTGTAAGAGTCAAATTTTTTACTAGATCAGGTCTCGTAATAGTAAGAATCAAACCAATATGTCCTCCCATGGAATTTCCAACAATGGTTACAGGTTCGTGGATGTGTTCGTCAATAAATTTGGCCACAAACTTGGCAAGAGAACTTAGGTTAGTATTAAGGACTGGCAAATCATAAATGGGAAGTTGCGGAACAAAAACTTTATAGCCTCTGATAGAAAAATAAGAAACCATTTTATCAAAATTGCTCAAACCTCCCATCAATCCATGCAAAAGGACTAAAGGATGTCCATTTCCTTCCTCAATATAGTTGAACTTCTTTTCTTTTTTAGTTTTAAAAATCATAAAATGATGTCAAGACATGCAAAAATACAAATTAAAGGATAAAAACAACACTATTCAAATTATTAATAGAATATTAAAAAATATGTACAAAATGTTACTCGTGAAGTTTAGAAAAAAGAATTTCAATAACCCTTTAATTATCAGAAAATTATGAATGAAAAGTAGAATTTATCCACATTGAGTCAAAAAGTGGGAAAAAGTGGGAAATTTTAGAAATAAATATATAAATTTGTCCCAAATGAATTATTTTTTTGAAACATACGAATGTAAAATCGATGATAAAGGTCGCCTCAAACTTCCTTCATCATTGGTAAAACATTTGGAAAACTTCACCAGCAAAGAACTTGTTGTGAAGAGAGCCGTGTTTCAAAAATGTCTGGAAGTTTACCCAATGAAACCATGGGAAAAACTTATGGACAAAATTAATGGACTTAATCGGTTTGTGAAAAAAAACGCAGATTTTATCAGAATGTTTACTGCTGGTGTAAAAACAGTAGAATTGGATAAGGCGGAAAGGATTCTCATTTCTAAAGACTTGAAAGTATTTGCAAACTTAGACAAGGAGATTGTGATTTCCGGAGTTGGAGAATTTTTTGAAATCTGGGATAAAGATGCTTATGAACAAAATATAAGCGTGAATGAAGCGGATTTTGCAAAATTGTCCGAAGAAGTAATGGGTTCTATTGATTTTGGGGACAAAGAATAATAGTAGTAACGCAATTAATAGTGTTATAAAAATAAAATAAAGAATGTATCACAATCCTGTTTTGCTGAAGAAAAGTGTTGATGATTTGGTGACAAATCCTGATGGAATCTATGTGGATTGCACTTTTGGAGGAGGTGGGCATTCAAGAGAAATTTTAGAAAGACTTTCAGAAAAAGGTAGACTTTTTTCTTTTGATCAGGATTTGGATGCGTTGGAAAACAAAATTGATGATCCGAGATTTACTTTGATCAATCAAAATTTCAGATTTCTGGAAAATTCACTTCTTATATATGGAATAAATCAGGTGGATGGAATTCTTGCTGATCTGGGCGTTTCTTCTCATCAGTTCGATGAAGCAGAAAGAGGTTTTTCCACAAGAAGCAATGCACCTTTGGATATGAGAATGAATGTAATGCAAACATTGGATGCAAAAAAAATCATCAATGAGTATGAAGAAGAGCAGCTTGCCGATATTTTTTACCATTATGGAGAATTGAGGGAAGCCAGAAAATTAGCAAGAGAAATTGTTCATCATCGTAAGAACAAAAAAATTGAAACAACGGAAGATCTGAAAAATTTGTTCAGCTACATTCCGCCACATAAACAGAATAAATTTTTTGCACAGGTTTTTCAGGCCATAAGAATTGAAGTGAATGAAGAATTGGAGGTTTTGAAGGAAATGCTGGTTCAGGCATACAGAATTTTAAAACAGGAAGGAAGATTGGTGGTGATTTCCTATCATTCTTTGGAAGACCGATTGGTAAAAAGATTTTTGAAAAACGGAATGTTTGAAGGTGAGCCGGAAAGAGATATTTACGGGAATTATAAAAAAGCGTTTGATCTTTTACAAAGCAAAGCCATAATTCCAGATAATGAGGAAATTGAAGAAAATTCCAGAGCAAGAAGTGCAAAAATGAGAGTGGGAATAAAAATTTAGTTGTTGGTTTATAGTTGAAAGTTGCCAGAAAAAATGCTGATAACAGCCAACTATTAACCGTCAACTGTCAACTAAAAATGGCTAAAAGAACAACATACAGACCTCAGAAAAGACTCACTTTTATAGATATTATAAAAGGAAATTTTCTGAATCGTGATGAAGTAAAAGTTCATTACAAATATTTTTTGTTGCTGTTTCTTTTGATGATGATCATGATTTACAGCAATCATTTGGTGAGCAAAAAAATAGAGCAGGTAAATGATCTGAAAGAACAAACCGAAGAATATAAATCAAGAAATGCGTATTCACAAAGTAAGCTGATAAAAGTAAAAATGGAATCAGAACTGGGAAAAGAAATGATAAAAGATTCTTTGCTTCCTTTGGAAAATCATCCGCATAAATTATTGATAAAACTGGACAGTACGAATAATGGCAAAACAAAATGATTACGATTTAAAACGCAAAAAAACATTGCGATGGGGATATCTTTTTACAGGTATCGCTTTCGTGCTGTTTGTGATTTTTCTCGGAAGAATTCTGATTTTGCAGAATACCAATGTAAAAGAAATTGAAAACGATTATATCAACAAAAATTATCGTGAAGCTACACTAAAAGCAGCGCGTGGAAATCTTTATGCATCAGATGGTTCTATTTTAGCAACAACGGTGATGCGTTATGATATTTATGTAGATTTTAAAACCATTAAAGATACTGTTTACAGCAATAATATAAGAGCACTTTCGGATTCTTTAGGAAAAATGTTTGATAAACCGAGCAGCTATTTTCTTTCAAAATTTGACGAACAACGGAAAAAGAAAAACCAATATTATGGCTTAGCAAAAGGGCTCGATTTTGATCAATATGACAGAATTCGCAAATTTCCAATTTTCAAAAAAGGAAAAAACAAAGGAGGATTTATTGTAGACAGAAATTACAAAAGAGAATTGGCAACTACAGAAATCGGAGCAGGAACTATCGGAATGGATAACGGTGAGTACAAATCCGGTTTGGAAGCTGCTTTTTCTAAATATTTAACAGGGACAAACGGAACTCGTCTTGAACAAAGGGTGAATTCTACCCAGTGGAAACCCATTGATTATTGGAAAGTAAAAGAACCTGTTGACGGAATGGATGTATATACAACATTGGATCTTAGAATTCAGGATATTGCACATTCCGCATTGGAAAAACAATTAATAGAATTTGATGCGGATCATGGCTGTGTTGTAGTGATGGAGACGGAAACAGGAAAAGTTCGTGCAATGGTTAATCTTCGCAGAACCGAACCGGGAATGTATGTTGATGCCTACAATTATGCTCTGAAAGATGCATCAGAACCGGGTTCTACATTTAAAACCGTTTCACTTTTAGCAGCAATGGATGATGGTTTTATCAATGAAGGTACAACAGTAAGTGTAGGAAATGGAAAATGGTCTTATGCAGGACAGCCGATTACAGATTCTCATGTGAAAGGAAATGGAGTATATGATATCAGTGATGTTCTTGCAGAATCCAGCAATGTAGGTGCAGCAAAACTGATTACAAAATATTACGGAGAAGATCCCGAAGTTTTTATTAATCATTTCAAAAGATGGAAACTTTTTGACAAAATGCAAATCGAAATTCCGGGAATTACTAAACCTTATATCGTAACTCCTCAAAACAAAAGGTGGAGCAAGGGAGCTTTAGCTTCGTTATCTTTTGGGTATGCTTCGAGATTTAATATTCTTCAGCTTACTACTTTCTATAACGGAATTGCAAACAAGGGAAAAATGGTAAAGCCTCTTTTTATTGATAAAATAATGAAAGACGGAAAAGTGCTTTATACCGCAAAACCGGAAATCATTGTCAATAAAATGGCTTCTCCTGAAGCGATTGATCTGATGACAAAAATGCTGACCAAAACCGTAGAAAAAGGTACAGCGAAAAGTATTTATACTCCCAATCTTAAGATTGCAGGAAAAACCGGAACCGCAAGATTTGAATATTGGAAAAGTTCAGGAAAATATCAAGCTGCTTTTACAGGTTTTTATCCTGTTAATAATCCAAAATATACCTGTTATGTAATGATCAATCAGCCCGATATTACAAAGGGATATTCCGGAGCAAAGGTTTCAGCACCGGTATTTAAAGAAATTGCAGGAAAGACATTCCTGAAAACGCCACAAAATGTAGAACGGGAAATGTTGGTAGACAAAAAAGTGGATTATAGCAAAATGGTGGAACCCAATGTAAAAATTGCCGTAAACGGAGGAATGATGCCGAATGTTACCGGACTTATCGGTAAAAATATAATTCCGCAATTGGAAAATCTTGGATATAGAGTAGATTATAAAGGAGTTGGAAAAATAAAAAATCAATTTCCTTTGGAAGGAACTTATATAAAGAAAAATCAGAGAATTTATCTCACATTGCAAAATTAGAAATGTAGAAACATGCTTTTGGCGTGTTCAAAAAAATAAAAACGCGATAAATCGCGTCCAATAAAAAAATGAACCTTACAGAATTATTAAACAGAATCCCAACTCTTGAAACTCACGGCAATATCAATCGTGATGTTTCGGAAATTGTCTTGGACAGCAGAAAAGCGAGTCACAATTCGTTGTATGTTGCCATTAAAGGAACAATTTCTGATGGGCATTCGTTTATTGGTTCTGCTATTGAAAACGGAGCGACGGTAATCGTTTGTGAAGATCTTCCAAAAAATCAAAATGAACAAATTACTTTCATCAAAGTAAAAGACTCGTCTAAAACTTTGGGACAATTAGCTTCTAATTTTTACGGAAATCCTTCTGAAAAACTACAACTTATTGGAATTACAGGAACTAATGGTAAAACAACGGCAACTACTTTGTTGTTTGATGTTTTCAAAAATCTTGGATTCAAATCTGCCCTCATTTCCACTGTGGAATACAGAATTGGCGACGAGATTTTTCCTTCCACTCATACCACTCCGGATGTTATTACTCTAAATAAAATTTTATCAAAAGCAGTAGATTCCGGTTGCGAATATGCATTTATGGAAGTGAGTTCTCACGGAGTAGATCAAAACAGAACGGAAGGATTGCATTTCAAAATAGCGGGTTTTACCAATATTACACACGATCATTTGGATTATCATAAAACATTTGAAAATTATTTAAAAACGAAAAAAAGATTTTTTGATGAGCTGCCAGAATCTGCAATTGCAATAACAAACATTGATGATAAAAATGGTAACATCATGCTCCAAAACACCAAAGCAAAAAAGAAAACCTATGCTTTGAAAACTTTGGCGGATTATCACGGAAAACTTTTGGAAGTGGATTTCAACGGGATGTTGCTGAATTTCAATGGAAAAGAATTCTGGACAACACTTTCAGGAAAATTCAATGTGTATAATCTTTTGTTGGTTTATGCTGTTGCTGTAGAATTGGGCTTTCATGAAGAAGATGTTTTGCAGGCGATTTCGAAATTAGAAAGAGTAAAAGGAAGATTTGAAACCATAAAATCTCCTTCCGGAATTTTCTTTATCGTTGATTACGCTCATACTCCTGATGCACTGGAAAATATTTTGGACAGCATCAATGAGATTCGTACCAAAAACGAAAGATTAATTACCGTTTTCGGTTGTGGTGGAGATAGAGACCACGCAAAACGTCCCGAAATGGGAAAAATTGCGACGAGAAAATCCACCTTGGCAATTATCACTTCTGATAATCCAAGAAGTGAAAATCCGAATGAAATTATAAAAGAAATTGAAACCGGTGTCGAACCGCAGAATTTTAGTAAATATACTTCCATTCCGGACAGAAAGGAAGCGATTAAAATGGCGATAAAATTTGCCGAACCGAAAGATATTGTTCTAGTAGCCGGAAAAGGTCACGAAACATATCAGGAAATCAGTGGTGTGAAACATCATTTTGATGATAAAGAAGTAATAAAAGAACTTTTGCAATTAATGGGAAAATAATATTTAACCATCAACTAACAACTATAAACTAACAACTAAAATGTTATACTACCTATACGAATATCTAAACACACACGGAATCCACATTCCGGGAATGAATTTGTTCAAATACATTTCGTTTCGTGCAGGAATGGCGGTTTTGTCTTCGCTTTTCATCGCTTTGGTGTACGGAAAAAGAATCATCAATTATCTCAGAAAAAAACAAATGGGAGAATTGGTTCGTGATCTTGGTTTGGAAGGGCAAAAGCAAAAAGAAGGAACGCCTACAATGGGAGGTTTAATTATTATTATCGCGACTTTAATTCCCGTATTGCTTTTTACAAGAATTACCAACGTGTACATTGTTCTTTTGATCGTTTCTGTGATTTGGATGGGAGCTATTGGTTTCTTGGACGATTATTTGAAAAAAATTAAAAAAAATAAAGACGGACTGAGCGGAAAATTTAAAATAATAGGACAAGTTGGATTAGGGTTAATTGTTGGAATTACAATGTTTTACAACTCCAATATCACAGTTAAAAGAAAATATGCAGATGCAAAAGTAGTGAACAGAAACAATGTTGAGAAAAATTTCATGTCCGAAGAAAGAATTCCTGTTTCCACAGTACCGATGATTAAAAATAATGAGTTCGATTACAGCGGATTATTATTCTGGATGACACCGGAAAAAGCGCATGAATGGGCTTGGATTGTTTTCATTCCTATTGTGATTTTTATTGTAACTGCAGTTTCCAACGGAGCTAATATTACCGATGGAATCGACGGACTTGCAGCCGGAACAAGCACGGTGATATTATTAACGTTAGCTTTTTTTGCATACGTTTCCGGGAACATCATTTTTGCGGATTATCTCAATATCATGTTCCTTCCGAATATGGGCGAAACCACCATTTTTGCTATTGCAATGGTGGGAGCAGTTATCGGATTTTTTTGGTACAACACATATCCGGCTCAGGTTTTTATGGGAGATACAGGAAGTTTAATGTTAGGAGGAGTTATCGCTGTTTTAGCGATTATTTTGAGAAAAGAATTATTAATTCCGGTGCTTTGCGGGATATTTCTTATAGAAAATATTTCCGTTATGCTTCAGGTTTTGGTGTTCAAATACAGAAAGAAAAAATACGGGTTAGAATATGCCCAAAACAACAGACTTTTCAGAATGTCTCCATTGCATCACCATTATCAAAAAGGAGGTTTTCATGAAAGTAAAATTGTGAACAGAATGATTATCATCGGTGTAATGTTGGCTATTATTTGCCTGATTACATTGAAAGTAAGATAAAATATAAAATTATAGAGTAGAAAATTGAAAGACTTAATTCGGCATTTTTAAAAAAAATTAAAATTTTTAAAAGATTAAATTTTTCAAGTTTAAATAAAAAAGCAAATGAAAATTGTAGTTTTAGGCGGCGGTGAAAGCGGTTTCGGAGCAGCATATCTCGCGAAGAAAAAAGGTTTGGAAGTATTTCTTTCAGACAAGGGAAAAATTCGTGAAAATTACAAGCAGCTTCTTATCGAAAACGAAATAGATTTTGAGGAAGAAAACCATGATGAAGAAAGAATTCTCTCCGCAGATTGGATCGTGAAATCTCCGGGAATTCCTAAAAAAGCTGCAATTATTGGAAAAATTCAGGAGAAGGGAATTCGTCTTTCTTCCGAAATTGAATTTGCTGCAGAATTCACCAATGCCAAAATTATTGCTATTACCGGAAGCAATGGGAAAACTACAACTACTTCTTTGATCTATCACATTCTGAAGAACGACAATTTTAATGTAGGTTTGGGCGGAAACATCGGAAAAAGTTTTGCAAAACAGGTAGCGGATGAAAACTACGAATATTATGTATTGGAAGTAAGCTCTTTTCAATTGGATGATATTCAGAATTTTAGACCTTACATTTCTCTTTTACTGAATCTTTCTCCGGATCATTTGGATCAGTACAATTACAATTATGAAGAATATGCTTTAGCAAAATTCAGAATTGCAGAAAATCAGGAAAATGACAATTATTTTATCTACAATCGTGATGATGAAATGAGTGTAAAACTTCTTGAAAAACTGGAGGTTAAGGCAAAAATGCTTCCGTTTTCATTAAAGGAAAAATTAAGAGAAGGAGGTTTTGTGGACGATGGAAAAATTATAGTAAAAGTTGCGGATGATTTTGCGATGGACATTGCAGAATTAAGTTTGGTAGGAAATCATAATGTAGCCAATAGTCTTGCTGCTTCTATTGCTGGTAAAATTCTGAAAATCAGTAATGAAAGTATCAGAAATTCATTAATGACATTTCAGGCGGTTCCGCATAGATTGGAGTTTGTTGCTGAAATTGACGGTGTTCGATACATCAATGATAGCAAAGCAACAAATGTAAATGCTGCTTATTACGCTTTGGAAAGTATGACTCGCCCCACCATTTGGATTGTTGGTGGAACAGACAAAGGAAATGATTATTCTGAAGTTGAACTTTTGGTAAAGAGAAAAGTAAAAGCGATTGTTTGTTTGGGAATTGATAATCAAAAAATTATTGATTTTTTCAAAGATAAAAAAGAGCAGATTTATGATACCTCAAGTATAGAAGAATGTGTGAATGTATGCAAATCAATTGCAAAAAATGGAGACACGGTTTTGCTTTCTCCATGCTGTGCAAGTTTTGATCTTTTTCAAAATTATGAAGATCGTGGAGATCAGTTTAAAGAACAGGTTTTAATGTAGGAATTCGCCAAGAGGCGAATTCAATAAAAATGCAGAAATTCACGAAGAGGTGAATTCAATAAAATTTAAGAATTTGTCAAGAGGCGAATTCAACAAAAAATAAGGGATTTTTCCTTAAAAAATTAAAATGAACGAACAAAATACAGACAGCAAATTCGAATTTCTAAAGGGCGACAAAGTGCTTTGGATGGTCATTATCGTGATCTCTGTGTTTTCCATTTTCCCGGTGTATTCTGCAAGTTCTAACTTAGAATATATTGTGAATAACGGAACAACTACGGGTCACGTCATCAAGCACATGATTTTTGTTGTTCTCGGTTTGGGAATTATGCGTGCTGTGGAAACTGTGAAATACGAATATATTGGAAAACTCAGTAGTATTTTATTGGGAATTACGATTGTTTTGTTGGTTTTAACGATGTTTACGGGTCAAACCATTGATGGAGCAAGTGCTTCCAGATGGTTGAAAATTCCGGGAACTCCGATTTCGTTTCAGCCTTCTACTTTTGCCTATTTGATGCTGATTATTTACCTGTGTCGTTATTTAACAAAAAAAATAAAAAGAGAGCGACTTCCGATAGAAAATATATTCTACATTTTTGGACCTATTTTATTGGTTTTCATTTTGGTAGCAAAAGATAACGGTTCTACCGCTTTGATGATTATGATGGTTTCCATCGCGGTTTTGGTAATCGGACAATTGCACTGGATATACGTAGCCGGATTTATTTCTACATCTGTTGTAGCCATTATTTTGTTTCTTTTGGTAGCGTTGAATACCAATATGATTGGTGGAAACCGTGTTCATACTTGGATGAGCCGTATCGAAACATTCACCAATTCTAAGAAAACAACCGAAGTGGATGATGAAAATCTGAAAGCAAAAAATTATCAGGTAATGCAGGCAAAAGCAGCCATTGTTCATGGTGGAATTACAGGAATGGGACCTGGAAAAAGTGCTTTGAAGCAGATGCTTCCACAATCGGCATCCGATTTTATTTTTGCCATTATTGTAGAAGAATATGGATTTTTTGGAGCATTATTTCTCATTTCCATGTATCTGATAATGATGATCCGAATAGTAATGATTGCCAGTAAAATGCCTGCATTTTTTGGTTCGTTGCTGGTTTTGGCACTTGGAATAATGATTTTTATACAATTATCAGTGAATATTGCGGTTGCTGTGAATTTAATTCCTGTAACCGGACAACCATTACCATTGATAAGTTATGGAGGAACTTCCATGTTGGTGACGTATTTACAATTAGGAATAATTCTGAATGTAAGCTCCAGAATTCAGGTGTACGATGAGGAAGGATTGAGCAAAAAGCAAAGTATTGAAGAAATAAATGATATTGCTTGATTAATATTTGAATTTAAAAGTCCCGAAGGGACGATTTAACATAGAATAGGGTTTTAACCCTAAAAAAATGATAAAATTAAAATGAATAAAAATTTAAAAATTCTAATGAGTGGTGGCGGAACAGGTGGACACATCTTTCCGGCAGTTGCTATTGCGCAGGAAATTCAGAAGAGATTTCCTAATGCGGAATTTTTGTTCATTGGTGCAAATGGAAAAATGGAAATGGAAAAAGTTCCGCAAGCAGGATTCAAAATTGAAGGATTGAATATTGCAGGATTTGACAGAGGAAATCTTTTGAAAAACATTGGTTTACCTTTTAAATTAATTTCCAGTATTTCCAAAGCGAAGAAAATTATTAAAAATTTTAAACCGGATTTTGCTGTCGGAACAGGAGGTTTTGCAAGTGGACCGGCTTTGTATGCAGCTTCAAAATTGGGAATTCCGATTTTTATTCAGGAGCAGAATTCATTGCCGGGAAAAACCAATATTTATCACGGGAAAAAAGCGAAAGCGGTTTTTACGGCTTATCCGAATATGGATCATTTCTTCCCGAAATCCAAAACGTTTTTCTTGGGAAATCCAATTCGTCAGAATATCATTTCCGATTTAATTGATACGGAAATGGCAAAAGAAAAATTAGGTTTAGATAAAAATAAATTAACCATTCTTTCTGTCGGAGGTTCGCTCGGTTCAAGAACATTGAATAACGGTTGGAAAGATAATTTGGAAAGTCTAAAAGGAAAAGGATACCAGCTAATCTGGCAAACTGGGAGATTAGATTTTGTAGAAATTACATCCAACATCCAACATCCGACATCCATTCAGATTAAAGAATTCATTTCCGATATGGCTTTAGCTTATTCTGCTGCTGATGTTATTGTTTCCAGAGCAGGAGCAATTGCAATTTCGGAATTGGCAGTAGCAAAAAAACCAGTGCTTTTGGTTCCGTTTCCTTTTGCAGCAGAAGATCATCAGACAAAAAATGCTTTGACATTGGTCGAAAAAAATGCAGCAAGAATGGTAAAAGATTCGGAAATGAAAGAAAAATTCTGGACGACTTTAATGGAAATTTGTGAAAACGAAAGTGTAAGAAAAGAAATGTCTGTAAATCTTGAATTTTTTGCAAAACCAAAAGCTACAGAAGAAATTGTAGATGAGATATTAAAAACGTTACAAAGTAGGATGTAAAAAGTACATTGTACATAGGACATTATACATATATAAAGATGAAACTTTTAAACACATATCAGAATTTTTATTTCGTGGGAATCGGCGGAATTGGCATGAGTGCACTTGCTCGTTATTTCCATTCCATTGGCAGAAATGTTTTGGGATATGATAAAACCCAAACCAAACTGACTTCTCAATTGATTTCGGAAGGAATTGATATTGTGTTTGAAGATACGATCGATGAGAAAGTAACCAATTTAAGTAAAGAAAATACATTGGTGATTTATACACCTGCAATCAAGCAGCTTGGAATTTTGGAGTGGTTCATGGAACGTGATTTTTCTGTGATGAAAAGGGCAAAAGTTTTAGGCTTGATTACTGAAGATACTCAATGTATTGCCGTTGCAGGAACTCACGGAAAAACAACAACTTCCACTTTAATTGCGCATTTGTGCAAAGAAGCCAACCTTCCTTTTTCGTGTTTTTTGGGTGGAATTGCAGAAAATTTTCAGTCGAATTTTCTTTACAACGGAAACGAACTTTCTGTAGTAGAAGCCGATGAATACGATAGAAGTTTCCTAAATCTTTCTCCGGATTGGTCGGTTATTACTTCCATTGATGCCGATCATTTGGATATTTATGGAGACAAAAATACGATTGAACAAGGTTTCCGTGATTTTGGAGCTTTGGTTGAAAATGACAATCAGCTTTTTGTAAGAAAAGGAATTGATATTGGAAGACCACACAAAACCTATGCTGTAAATGAAGAGGCAGATTATTATTCGGATCGATTGCATATTATCGGAGATTGGATGATGTTTGATTTTCATGATGGTGATGAAACCATAGAATTTTCATGGCAGATTCCTGGAATTCACAATGTAGAAAATGCAACCGCAGCAATTGCTCTGCTTCATAATCTTGGAGTGAGTTATGATGTTTTGAAAAAGGGAATTTCATCTTTCAAAGGAATTAAAAGAAGATACACCAAACATATTTTTGAAAACGGAAAAATTTATATTGACGATTATGCACATCATCCAACTGAACTGAATGCAGTAATCGGATCTGTAAGAACATTTTATCCGGATAAAAAATTATTGATTGCTTTTCAGCCACATCTATTCAGCAGAACAAGGGATTTTGCGGATGGATTTGCAGAAAGTCTGAGTAAAGGTGATGAACTTTTGCTTTTGGATATTTATCCTGCAAGAGAACTTCAGGAAAATTATCCCGGCATTACTTCAGATTGGCTTTTGGAAAAAGTAAAATTGGAAAAGAAAGAAGTATGCAGTTTGCAGGAAGCCTTTGAAAAAATTAAGGAAAAGGAATTCGATATTCTCATCACTGTTGGAGCAGGAAATATTGATACACTTTATGATCCGATAATGGAATGGCTTTCTAAAATTTAAACACAAGGTTCGCAAAGAAAGTTATAAAAATATTGAAAATAAGTTTGAACGCAAAGGCGTTTCACTTAGCAAATGAAATTTGAAAATGAATGAAAATGAAATTTCAAGTATTGTATTTGATGCAGGCATGAAAATTCATCGTAAGCTTGGAATTGGTCTTTACGAAAATGTTTATGAAGAATGTTTGGCTTACGAACTTAAAGAAAGAGGATTAATCGTCGAAAGACAAAAAGATATTAAAGTTGAATATGAAAATTTAATTATTGAAAAAGCATTTAGAATTGATTTATTAATTGAAAACAAACTGATAATTGAAGTAAAAGCTGTCTCTGAGATTAATAATTATCATTTTTTTCAGCTTTTAAATTATTTGAGATTAACGGAACTAAAATTAGGAATGATTTTAAATTTTCATTCACCATTATTTAAAAACGGAGTAAAGAGAGTTGTAAATAAATTATAAACATAATTGCTGAGTGAAACGCCTTTGCGAACGAAAGTAATCGAAAACAAAACTTTGTGTTCGTTGCGTTAAAAAACAAGAATAAATGAAAAACAAATACAGAATACTTAAAATTTTAGTAACAGTCATCATTCTCGGATTTCTGTTGAGTTTCTCTTTGAAGAGATTCAGCAATCAGAAAATTACGGACGATAAAGTATCTGTAAAACTTAATGAAGGAGGGACACAGGTTTATTTCATCGGTGAAAATGAAATTAAAGATATTGTAAAAAAATACAACCCTTCCGGAAAAATCGGAGATGTCAATATCCCGGAATTGGAGAAAAAAATAAATCAGCTTTCGGCTGTCGATAGTGCAAATGTGTACCTTAATCTGAATGGGAAGCTCAATCTGGATGTAAAACAAAGAGTTCCTGTTTTCAGATTAAATAATGCAGAAAAAGATTTTTATGTAGACGAAAAAGGGATTGAATTTCCCATATCAAAAAATTATTCTCATCCATGTATGTTGGTGATGGGAAATGTAAAGCAAAAAGAATATAAAAAGCTGGCAGAACTCATAAAATATATTGATAAAGATGATTTTAGCAAGAAATATTTTATTGGGATTTCTAAAGAAAACGGAAGCTATAATTTGCTTACAAGCGAAGGAAATTATAAGGTAGAAATTGGTGATCTGGAGAATATTGAATTTAAAGTAAAAGGATTTAAAGCATTTGTAGAAAAATTTCTGGTGTATCAAGATCCGCAGAAATACAATAAGATTTCGGTAAAATATAACAATCAGATTGTGACTACACTTAATCCGTATTTCAAAGAAAACGATAGTGTTTTGCAAGTGGGACAAAAAGAATTGGCAAAAGCACCAGAATTAGCCAAAAAGAAAGAAGAAACAAGAAGCACGGTAGTTGCGGAGAAAAAAGTTTCCACCACTGCCAAAACAGTAAAAAAAGAAACTCCAAAATCTACGGTGAAAAAATCGGAATCAAAGCCGAAAGAAAAATCAAAAAATACAGCAGCTAAGAAAACAGAAAAATCAAAAACAACAAAAACACAAACAAAAGAGAAATCAAAAACGACAACCAAACCAAAGGCAAAAGTTAAAATAGAATAAAAAATCAGTCGCAAAGCGACGACTTAATAAAGGATAGGATGAAATCCTATTATTAATAATAAAAAAAATCAAATCGATATATACAATGGAAAATCAAGAGTATTCAGTAGGACTGGACATTGGGACAACGAAGATTGTTGCCATTGTCGGTAGGCGAAATACTCACGGGAAAATCGAAGTTCTCGGAGTAGGACGTGCTAAAAGTCTTGGCGTTCACAAAGGAATCGTGAACAATATTTCGCAAACCATCAATTCCATCAAAGCAGCGGTGGAAGAAGCAGAAAAAAGTGCAGGAGTTCCGATCAGAAAAGTAACGGTAGGAATTGCAGGAAAACACATCCGTTCTCTTCAACATTCGGATTATATTATGCGTGAAAAACCGGAAACGTATATTACAGAAGACGATATCGAAATTCTGAAGGATCAGGTAAAAAAATTGGTAATGCTTCCTGGTGAAGAAATCATCCATGTTCTTCCTCAGGAATATAAAGTAGATTCTGAAGGAGAAATTCATGAACCTATCGGAATGCACGGAAAACGTTTGGAAGCCAATTTCCACGTTGTAGTCGGACAAATGGGAAGCATCCGAAATATTGCAAGATGTGTGAAAGAAGCCGGTCTTGAAATGGAAGCGCTTACTTTGGAACCTTTGGCTTCTTCCGAAGCAGTTCTTACAAAAGAAGAAAAAGAAGCCGGAGTTGCAATTGTAGATATTGGTGGCGGAACTACGGATATTGCCATTTTTAAAGATAATATTATTCGTCATACTTGTGTCATTCCTTATGGTGGCGGAATTATTTCTGAGGATATTAAAGAAGGATGTTCCATTATCGAAAAACATGCGGAACAATTGAAGGTGAAATTCGGTTCTGCACTTCCCGAAATGGAAAAAGAAAGTACGTATGTTACCATTCCTGGACTTCACGGAAGACCGGACAAAGAAATTTCCCTGAAAACTTTAGCTCAGATTATTAATGCAAGAGTGGAGGAAATTCTGGAAATGGTAAATACGGAACTAAAAGCGTATGGAGCTTTTGAACAAAAGAAAAAATTAATTGCAGGAATTGTACTTACAGGTGGAGGTTCCAATCTCAAAAATCTGAGACAGCTTGCCAATTATTCTACAGGATTTGATAGCAGAATTGGTTTTGCTAACGAATATGTTGCGAATGATAAAAACCAACATTTGAAAGGCCCGGAATTTGCAACCTCTATCGGTCTTCTTATGGAAAGTTTGAAAATAAGAGATAAAAAAGCAGCGAACATTCAACAGGAAGAACCGATACAACAAGAAGTAGTAAAAACAGAATCTGCTCCGGTTTCACAATCTGAAACACAAGTAATTCAAAATGAAGTTCAGACAGTTGAAGAATCTGTAGAAAAAAGAAAAAATAAACTTACTTTCGGTCAGACTTTGATGGAGAAGGTGAAGAAATTTTTTGAAGAAGTAGAATAATAAACATTAATGATAAACGATAGTTGATAAATGAAAACACATCAATTATAAATTATCAATCATCAATTATAAAAAAAAAATTAAGATATGGAAGGTTTTAGCACACAAGGATTTTCATTTGATTTGCCAAAAGGAAATTCCTCAATTATAAAAGTAATTGGAGTTGGTGGTGGCGGAAATAACGCCCTGAAACACATGTACGAAAAAGGAATTCACGGTGTAGATTTCGTAATTTGTAATACCGATGCACAAACGTTGGACAATAATCCTGTTGCCAATAAAGTTCAACTTGGAATTACCATGACAGAAGGTCTTGGAGCAGGAGCTGATCCGGAAGTTGGGGAAAAAGCAGCAATTGAAAGCATCGACGAAATCAAAGCAGCACTTGGTCAAAATACAAAAATGGTTTTCATTACTGCTGGAATGGGAGGTGGAACCGGAACCGGAGCTGCTCCCGTTATTGCGAAAGTGGCAAAAGAAATGGGAATTCTCACTGTAGGAATTGTTACCGTTCCTTTCAGTTTTGAAGGAAAAAGAAGATTGGATCAGGCAGAGCTTGGTTTGGAAAAACTTCGTAACAATGTAGATTCTTTGATTGTCATTAATAACGATAAACTAAGACAACAATTCGGGAATCTTGGTTTCAAACAAGGATTTTCAAAAGCCGATGAAGTCTTGACAAATGCAGCAAAAGGAATGGCAGAAGTAATCACCGGATATTTTGATGTAAACATCGACTTCCGTGATGCAAAATCTGTTCTTGCCAATTCCGGAACAGCATTGATGTCTACCGGAACCGCTTCCGGAGAAAACAAAGCGGAAGATGCGGTGAAAAAAGCACTGGATTCTCCATTATTGAACGATAACAAAATCACCGGAGCGAAAAACGTTCTTCTTCTTATCCGAAGCGGAAATGAAGAGGCAACAATGGACGAAATCGGATTAATTAATGATTATATTCAGAGAGAAGCCGGAAATACTGCGGATATTATTTTCGGGGTTGGAACGGATGAAGAACTGGGTGATGCAATCAGCGTTTTGGTAATTGCAACAGGATTTGCAAAAGATAATCTGAAACATTCCGGGCCAACTGAAAAAATAAAATTCAACCTTCATGATGATGTAAAAAAAGAAGAAAGACAATCTCCTTTCAAATCAAGATATGAAGCGGAAAGTGACGTGAAAACGGAAAACTTCGGAGGAAAAAATTTTTTTAGATTAGAAGATGATGGCAATTCTGATGTTCCTCAGTTTAAGGCATCATCTCCTGAAAAAAAAATGATTATTGAGGAAGAAATTCCGACTCAGATTCAATTTTTTGGGGACGATCATGAAAATGAAAATTTCGACATGATTGAAGAACAGGAAGAAGTCAATCTTTTTTCATATTCCGATTTTGATGATGAACCACAATCTGAATCTTTCACATTTGAAGTAGAAGACAGACCTTCTCCAAAACAAGAAATAAAAAATGAAGAAGAAAAACCGGTAGAATTTAGCTTTTTTGTGAATGAACCTGTGGAAAACGAAAGCGTTTTTGAGATAAATGAAACAAAAGCGGAAGATAAAGAAGAGCCGGTACAAAATTTCCAAAAAACAGAACCGATAAAAGACGATCCTGTTACAGAAATCAATGAAGAGCCAATTTCTTTTATGGAAGAAAATAGTGGATTTACCTTCATTAGCAAAACTTCTAATCACGATCAGAAAGTTCAGGAAAGAAGAAACAAATTGAAGGAATTCAATTCTCGTTATCAAGTTTTAGAAAACGAAATGGATTTTGAAAAAATTCCTGCATTCAAGAGAAAAAATATCAACATTGATAGCCAAAATGCTTCTGAACAGCAGATCAATTCTTTCCTTTCTGAAAATGAAAGAGGACAAATTCAGGTGCGTGAAAACAGATTTTTAAATAAAGACGTAGATTAATAAGTTGATAGTTTACGGTTGATAGTTGATAGAACGGATTAATGATATAACTATCAACCGACAACTATCAACTGACAACAAATTTAAAATTATGAGTTTAGAAAATACCATAAACGAAGCCATTAAAACGGCAATGCGTGAAAAGGACAAAGTAGCTTTGGATTCTCTTCGTGCTGTAAAATCCCAGATTCTCCTTTTGAAAACGGAAGCAAAAGGAGCGGAAGTTTCTACTGAACAGGAAATTGCCATTTTGCAAAGAATGATCAAGCAGAGAAAAGATTCTTTCGAGCAATTTTCTGCTCAGGGAAGAACCGATTTAGCCGAAGTAGAAGAAGCGCAAATGAAAGTAATTGAGCAGTTTCTTCCGAAACAGCTTTCCGCAGAAGAACTGGAAACAGAAATGAAAAAAATAATTTCTGAAACCGGAGCGGAAAGCCTAAAAGATTTAGGAAAAGTAATGGGAACTGCTTCAAAAGTTTTAGCCGGAAAATCCGACGGAAAAAGCATTTCCGAAATGGCAAAAAAATTACTTTCATAAATAATAGTTGTTAGTTGATAGTTGTCGGTTGATGGTTTTGACTATCAATAAATCAGCTAAAGACCAGCAATTAAACAAGGATATTCAACCTTTGCATATCGATTTGATGTAGCCTGAAACGTTTTTGTTTCAGGCTTTTTATTTTATATTTTTGCGTTTTAATAAACTATGAATTTTTCAATTTTTACTTTCAAAAGAGAATCGTATTTGGTTTTTTTCAGACAGGCGATATTTTTATTTTTTCTTCTTGTTTCTTTTTTTGGGAGATCTCAGGATTTGATTCATCATACGACAAGTTGGTTTGGCCCAAATGCGAATCCCGTGCCGGAATTTACAGATGCTACTATTCCTATGGAAACCCATTTTACTACTACTGCGGATTACTATTTCGGACATGGAGATCAAACCGTTTCTTCCAACATGAAATTTGAAATTCCATTACTAAAAGGTAAAGTTTCTCTTAAAACTTGGGCTACAGTTTTGGAACATTTTCAGGTAACGGACGAAGTGAAAGAAAAAAGAAAAATGCTTCATAATTCCGGAATTGCATCTGGAGATGTATATATACAGACTAGAATTTCTCTTTTTAAAGAAAAGAAGAATTTGCCGGCTATTATTTTTAATGCTACTTTAAAAACCGCTTCCGGAAGCAGTTTCAAAGACAGACGATTTTTTAATACAACAGGATATTATTTCGATGCGGAATTTGGAAAATCATGGATGTTGCAAAATAATTTAGTAAATGAAATCCGATTAGTAGGAAATTTAGGATTTTTTTCTTGGGATGTGCAAACTCCTAACTTAAATGTTCAGGATGATGCTCCGATGTATGGACTGAAACTAATTCTTAAAAATAAAAAAGCAAGCTGGGAAAACACTCTTTCCGGATATAACGGTTGGATTAATCGGATTGAAGATTATGGAAATAAGCCGGTAGTTTTTGCTTCCAAATTTTTGATTCAACCTAAAAAAACGTCCTATTTTCTTCAATTTCAAAAAGGAATTAAAGATTTTCCGTACGATCAGATAAGATTTGGAGTTGATATTCCAATGCAATTTCTGACTCCCAATTTTCAATAATCTGACAAAATGTAATAATAGATTTTTGGTATAATTTTGATAGAATATTTGGTGCAAAAGTATTCTGATTTATTGATTATTTTTGCGAAACCATTTTAACCAATTTAAATTTATATACATTATGTATCCACAAGAACTTGTAATGCCAATGAAGGCAGAACTTACAGATAAAGGATTTGAAGATTTGACAACGCCGCAACAGGTGGATCAAGCCTTAAAGCAATCCGGAACTACACTTTTAATGATTAACTCTGTTTGCGGTTGTGCAGCTGGAGCAGCAAGACCCGGAGTTTTATATTCTTTAACGGGAGATAAAAAACCGGATCATTTGGTAACTGCTTTTGCAGGATTTGACGTAGATGCGGTTGCTGAAGCTAGAAAATTATTAGCTCCGTTTCCACCAAGTTCTCCATGTGTTGCTCTTTTCAAAGACGGAGAATTGGTTCACATGTTGGAAAGACATCACATTGAGGGAAATCCTGCCGGTGCAATTGCTGCCAATCTTCAGGCTGCTTATGAAGAATATTGCTAAAAAAACTGAAAATATAGTTCATCAAAAACCGCAAAATTTCTTTGCGGTTTTTTGTTTTTAAAGCAAATTTTTATCCGGAAAAAATTCAATTTTAATCTTAAATTTGAGAATAATTGAACTGATTAATTCTAATAAAAAACCCCAACTTTTTAGTTGGGGTTTGTATTTTTATAACGCAAAAAATTAAGCGTTTGGTTCTACAGATACAAAAGATCTGTCGTTTGCTTTTTTAGTGAAAACCACTTTTCCGTCTACAAGAGCAAACAAAGTATGGTCTTTACCAATTCCCACGTTTGCACCTGGGTGATGTTTAGTACCTCTTTGTCTTACGATGATGTTACCAGCAATCGCTTCTTGTCCACCGAAAATCTTCACACCCAATCTCTTAGAGTGAGATTCTCTACCGTTTTTGGAACTACCAACTCCTTTCTTGTGTGCCATTTTATTTTAGGTTTTTTATTTTTTAAGTTCTTTAAATTGAGCAACATTCTTTTCGATAAGAGCATCTACTTCTTCATGAGTAAGAATGTTTTTTCCTAATTCTTCTTTCAATTCTTTTCCTAATGCTACAAGAACTTCTCTGTTTTCTTTAGATTGGGAAAGATTGTTTTTCTTCAAGTGATAGTTTAGTTCATGATCTTCGCTGAAGTTCACGGTATCTCTATCTGCGTTTGAAGTTTTGGTTTCTGCTTTTTCTGCTTTAGGAGCAGCTTCTTTTTTTGCAGATTTTTTAGCACCATCGAATCCTGAAATTCCTGTAATCTGGATCTGAGTTAAAGATTGTCTGTGACCATTCTTTACTTTGTATCCTTTTCTTCTTTTCTTTTTGAAAACGATTACTTTATCCGCTTTTACGTGATCTAAAATTTCAGCATCTACAGTGATACCGCTTACAGCCGGGGCGCCAACAGTGATTGCACCGTTTACAGTAAGAAGAACTTTATCAAAAGAAACTTTGTCTCCTTTTTCTCCTTTCAAACGGTTTACAAACAACTTCTGGTCTTGCTCAACTTTGTATTGAAGCCCTGCTATCTCTACAATTGCAAACATTGTTTATAAATTTTTAGTTAATAATTCTATTTAATTCGAGGTGCAAAAGTAAGAATTATTTTTGAATTAACAATAGTTTTCAACATTTTATAAAAATATTTACCCCTTCAAAGCAGCAATTTCATCTCTCAATTTTGCCGCTTTTATAAAATCAAGATTTTTGGCAGCAGATTCCATTTCTTTTTGCTTTTGGGAAATTAATTTTTCCAAATCTTCAGAATTGTAAGATGCCCGTTCTTCCGCCACTTTTTGCAGAATTTCTTTTTGAGTGTATCGTTCATCCGGGAAATCTTTACTTCTTCCAATTAACGCATCAGAAATTTTCTTATTTAATTGTGTAGGAACCAGTCCGTTTACTTTATTATATTCTTCTTGTTTTGTCCTTCTGTAATTGGTTTCATCAATGGTTGCCTGCATACTTTTTGTGATTTTATCGGCATACATTATGGCTTTTCCATTTATATTTCTTGCAGCACGACCAACCGTTTGAATCATTGAGCGGCGGGAACGCAACATTCCTTCTTTATCAGCATCCAAAATAGCAACCAATGAAACTTCCGGTAAATCCAAACCTTCCCTTAAAAGATTGACACCAATTAAAACATCAAAAAGTCCGGTTCTCAAATCCTGCATAATCTGGATTCTCTCCAATGTTTCTACATCGGAGTGAATATACCTTGTCCGAATTCCGAAACGCGTGAAATATTTGGTGAGTTCTTCCGCCATTTTTTTGGTTAAAGTAGTAACCAGAACTCTTTCGTCTGCTTCTGCTCTTTTTTGGATTTCTTCCATCAAATCATCAATTTGATTTAATGTTGGTCGAATTTCTATAATTGGGTCTAAAAGTCCGGTTGGACGAATAATTTGCTCTATGTATTCTCCTTCTGTTTTTTCCAGTTCATAATCTGCAGGAGTTGCAGAAACATAAATCACCTGATTCTGCATTCCTTCAAATTCATCAAATTTTAAAGGACGATTGTCCATTGCAGCAGGAAGACGAAAACCATATTCTACCAACGCTTCTTTTCTGCTTCTGTCGCCTCCGTACATGGCATGAACTTGTGGAATTGTAACATGACTTTCATCAATGACCATCAAATAATCTTTCGGAAAATAATCCAACAAACAGAATGGTCTTGATCCTGGCAATCTTCCGTCTAAATATCTGGAATAATTTTCGATTCCGGAACAATATCCCAATTCTTTTATCATTTCTAAATCTAATTCCGTCCGTTCTTCCAAACGCTTGGCTTCCAATGGTTTTTCAATATTTTTAAAAAACTCTACCTGTTTCACCAAATCATCCTGAATGGAACGAATCGCTCCGTTCAAGGTTTCTTTTGAAGTCACAAAAAGATTAGCAGGATAAATCTGAATGCTGTCGAAATTAGAAGTCACATTTCCCGAAACAGGATCAAAAGTCTGAATTTTTTCAATTTCATCTCCGAAAAACTGAATACGAACTGCATTATCTGCATAAGCCGGAAAGACATCAATCACATCTCCTTTCACCCGAAACGTTCCACGTTGAAATTCATTTAATGTTCTTGCATACAAAGCATTAACTAATGAATGAAGCAAATTTGTCCTTGTGATTTTTTCGCCAATCGAAATTGAAATCAAAGATTTATGAAATTCCGTAGGATTTCCGATACCATAAATACATGAAACGGAAGCCACAATTAAAACATCTCTTCTTCCGGAAAGCAAACTTGCAGTTGCAGAAAGTCTCAATTTTTCAACTTCTTCGTTGATGCTCAGATCCTTTTCAATATAAGTTCCAGTGGAAGCAATGTAGGCTTCAGGTTGGTAATAATCGTAGTACGAAACAAAATATTCTACCGCATTTTCAGGAAAAAATTCTTTGAATTCCATAAAAAGCTGAGCCGCCAAAGTTTTATTATGCGCCAAAACCAAAGTCGGCTTCTGAACATTCTGCACCACATTTGCTACAGTGAATGTTTTTCCGGAACCGGTAACTCCCAATAAAGTTTGATATTTTTCTCCACGCTCAAGACCTTCTGTCAGTTTTTCAATAGCTTGAGGTTGGTCTCCGGTTGGTTTGTATTCGGATTGAAGATTGAATTTCATTCAACAAAATTAGGAAATAAAAAAGAGTTCCATTACAGAACTCTTTAAAAAAATAATTGAGATTAAAATTTAAAACCAATACTCGTAAATAGCTGTCTTCCAGCAAATCCCATTTGAACAGGATCAAATATTCCTCCCGATTCTGTATTTCCATCCGAAACGGAATTTCTTTGCAAAGTAGGATAGCGATTGAAAACATTTTTGCTTCCAAGAATCCATGTGAAATTTTTTGAAAAATCATATCCAAAAGAAATATCTGTGGTAACTTTAGGGGTGTAATATTGGAAATCATCGTCTCCGTTATAACCCACTAAAGTCACTTTATCGAATCTCACAAATTGAAGATTCGCATTGAATTTATTGATTTTATAGTTTAAATTCAGATTGAATTTCGTTTTTGGAGCAGAAGCCAAAATAAATGCTCTTTCTCTGCCGCTTAGATACACATCTTCTTTTCCTTTTAATTTATCAGAAGTGTGAACATCGGTAATTTCCATTTCGTTATAATTTCCGGCTAAAGTGGCGGTGAGTTTTCCGGCTCCAATAGTATCATTATAGGAAAGAATAACATCTACTCCTTTCGTTCTGGTATCAATGGCATTGGTAAAAAACTGTGCCTGATCTATATTAAGGTCAGCTAAAGTTTGCCCAATTTCGCTATCAGTCTGATCAAAAGTCCCTGTTAATACAATTCTGTCTTTTATTTTAATATAGTAACCATCAATTGTTGCTGTAAATTTTGCTGTATTAAAAGTAAAACCGGCACTTCCATTTACAGATGTTTCTTGTTTTAATTGAGGAATTCCTACTGCTTTTGCAAGATCACTATCATTGGAAGCTAATTGTATGGTGACCAATTCTCCTCCCTGAAAGTTGGTGAATTGTAGGCTATAATATTTTTGAACTAAAGATGGCGCTCTAAATCCTGTAGAAATAGATCCTCTAAATGCAAATTCCGGAGTGAAAGCATAACGTGTAGAAAATTTGCCATTGAGAGTTCCTCCAAAATCATTGTAATTTTCATATCTTCCGGCTGCACTGATCATCCAGTTTTTGGTAACATCCAATTCTGTATCTACATACGCTGCAATATTATTTCGGTTTTTATCTACGCTTTGAGAATAGCCGGGAAATCCCTGTGATCCGGCTGGACGATAACGAACGGGATTGGTATCAGGATCAGTTCCTGTTCCGGGAACAATTACTAATAATTCTTCAGGTGTATTTGCCGTTACCAAATTTCCATTGATGTCGTACGCAGCATAAGAGGCTTCTTCTCCTTTAATAATTTTAAAATTTTCATACCTGAATTCCGAACCGAAAGCTACGTTCAATCCATGAAGTACATCAAATGATTTTGTTGCATTAAATCCTGTTGTATTCTGAAGCAATGAATGACCACCTGCATCAAAACTGGTTGGCGATTTTACGCCTAAAGTAGCATTTATGGTGTTGTCTATCTGATAGATAAATCTGTTGCTGCCAAAAGCATTATAAAAATCGACATCCCAATTTGCAACTTTGAATTTTAATCCGTTATCAAATGTAAAATCGGTGATTTTTGTGTTTTGTATTGGATTAAATCCATTTGGATAGACTTCGGGAATATTTCCATCAGCATCTGCACTTCTTGTCCATGCGTAAGCATTTGTATTTCTATATGAAAAACCGGGGTGAGAATAAAATTTTAAATCATCAGAAAAAGGAATTTCAATATTACCAAAGAAATACATATTGCGGGATTTTGCATCTCCGAACCGTTGTCTTGGCGCATCATATTTAGCAGGATTTGCATTTCTGATTGCGTAGTCTTTATTAATGAATTCTAATGTGAAATTTCCAAAACCTTTATTCCCGATTTTGGTTCCGTAATTTCCACTAAAATCTATGGTAAAACCGTCTAATTTATGATCCGAAACTACATCATTATCTCCCGGACTTTTAAAAAGATTGACTCCCGAAAAAATATTTCCTACAAATCCGCGATCTCTGTCATTCAACACTACATTGATTACCCCTGCAATTGCATCCGAACCATATTGTGCAGAAGCGCCATCACGAAGAATTTCCACCCTCTTAATTGCTGCAACCGGAATTGTATTCAAATCTGTCCCTGTATTTCCTCTTCCTCGAGTTCCAAATAAATTGATGAGTGAAGATTGATGATATCTTTTTCCGTTAAGCAAAACCAATGTCTGATCCGGACCAAGTCCTCTCAAAGTAGCGGGATCAACAGCATCAGCTCCATCCGATCCGGATTGTTTGTTAGAATTAAAAGAAGGAGCAGAAAATTGAAGAAGCTGATTGACATCTACTTGTCCGGTTGATTCCTTCAATTGTTTCAAATCAATTACATCTACCGGAACCGGAGTGTTGGTTACCGTCCGTTTTTTATTTCTCGAACCTGTAAGTACAATTTCTTCTACTTTACTTTCTTTAGATAAGGTGTCGGTATTTTGTCCAAATCCACAAGTAACAATTCCTATAAAAAATAGGACACTTATTTTTTTACTTTCCATAGTTTATTTTTTTACATACGATAAAATTAAGGTTTTTATCAGTAATATACTCAGAATAGTGAATTTTTTTTAATAATCAAATCTTATTTTTTATAAGAATTATTCATATTTAAAATTTATAAACAACTCCACAAAAGTTGCATTTTATTCTGGTGATAATTTTGTAACTTGTTTTTAAATAAGAAATTAAAAATATGATACGATACACTATATTTCTGTTTATAATAATTTTCATTGTTATTTCCTGCCAAAACAAACAAAACGGAAAACAAAAATTTCCCGAAGAAATGCAAAAGGAAAATCTATCCGTAGAAACCCAGAAGCCAAATGCAGATTATACACCAGCATTTGAAGGACAAACCAGAATAAAAGCAATAACAACATCTTCATCCTACCAAAGTGAAGTAATTGCAGAAAATCTTGGCCGACCTTGGGGAATTATCAATTTACCGGATGGAAGATTCCTGATTACTGAAAAATCAGGATATATGAATATTGTTTCTAAAGATGGAAAGACTATTTCCAAAATTTCAGGATTTCCAAAAGTGGACAATTCCGGACAAGGTGGATTATTGGATGTTGCTATAGATCCTGACTTTCAAAATAATAGAATGATTTTTTGGACTTTCTCTGAACCTTATGGAAAAGGAAATCTTACTTCTGTTGCAAAAGGAAAAATTTCTGTGGATGAAA
>NZ_JBXUGL010000035.1:0-30652 GCF_057180505.1 Chryseobacterium sp. HNCC26DJ241
TATTTCCTAAGACTAAATCTAATCGCAGGTATTTACAATATGCTATTATGAAAGAGGTCTAATTTCCTACAATGGTTTTGGGTGTAACAAATTCTTTCAACGCAATTAAGGAAAGTTCAGTTCCGTAACCTGAAGATTTTGCACCACCAAAAGGAAGTCTAGGATCAGAGCTTGATATTTTGTTTAAACTTACAGTTCCGGATTCCAGATTTTCTATAAAATATTGCTGCCTCTTTTTATCTTTTGTCCAAACCGCATTCGATAATCCGAAAGGAATATCATTTGCCAATTTTAAAGCTTCTTCATCATTTTTTGCAATCATTACCATTCCAAGCGGACCAAATAGTTCTTCTTCCAAAATTGGATTTCCGGGTTTTACAAGAATAAGTCCGGGTTTCAGTTCTCTTTCTGAAATTCTTTCCATAGGCAAAATAATTTCAGCACCATTCTTTATGGCTTTTTCGTATTGTTTTTCCAATTCATCCGCCAAGTCCGGTCTTGCCATTCCGCTAAGTTTGGTTTCTTTATTCATCGGATCTTCGGGGACAAATTTTTGATATTCTTCCATAAACATCGGAAGAAATTCTTTTTCTATTTTCTTGTGAACAATAAAACGTTTTCCGGCGTTACAGGCTTGTCCACAATTTTGCAATCTTGCTTCCGCAGCTTTTGCAGCAGCCGTTTTCAAATCTGCATCATCCAATACAATAAAAGCATCGCTTCCTCCTAATTCCAACAACGATTTTTTGATATTTTTCCCAGCGGTAGAAGCTACTTCTGCACCTGCTTTTTCACTTCCTGTTAAACTAACACCTCTGATTATTTCATGTTCCAGAATTTCCTTTACTTCAGAATGCCCTACTTTAAGATTTTGAAAAACACCTTCCGGAAAACCAGCTTCAAGGAATAATTTTTCAATTGCATCTCCACTTCCGAAACAGATGGAAGCGTGCTTCAAAACCGTTGTATTTCCTGCTAAAATTGCCGGAATTACAAAACGTAGAACCTGCCAAAAAGGAAAATTCCAAGGCATTACTCCAAGAATTACGCCTTTCGGAACATAATGAATTTCGGAAATTCTGAATTCCGTTTCTATCTTTTCTGGTTTCAGAATATTTTCCGCTTTTGAGTAATAATCAATCATCCATGCACATTTTTCTATTTCACCAATGGATTGTGAAATAGGTTTGTTCATTTCCGTAGTGATAATCTTAGCGAATTCTTCTTTCTTTTCGATTAAAATTTTTGCAAGTTTTGAAAGCAATTTTTGTTTATCCGAAAAAGAAACCTTTTTCCATTCCTGAAATGTTTTGTCTGCTTTTATCAGCTTATTTTCGATTGATTTTTCCATTTCATCTTTTTTTTAATTCATATTGCTTCAAAAAAACTTTTGTTCGTTGTTTTGCACTTTCCTGATTTCGATATCTATCATTTTTGACAGGGTTTTCATGAAGAGATAAAATTTCTGCCATTTCAATCGGTTGTAAATCTTTAACAGGCTTTTTAAATAAATCTTTAGAAACAGCTTCTATTCCTTTTCGATTATAAAGAAAATCAAATTTTTGAAAATCATAATTCAAGCATTCTTTTTGTGAAACGTTTTGTTCAATAAAACAAGTAAGAAAAAAGATAGTAAAAATACTTTTGTCATATTTTAAAAAAGGCCCAACTGAAAGATTTGCAACACTGAGTGAAGGTAATTTATCTTCACGAATTGGAAAAAGACTCGTAAACTGTTTATAATTTCTTTTCCAAAAACTATAGTTTAAACTTCCTTTGTATACAGTTGTATAAAATTGAATAAAATTCTCCGGAAGTTGTGGAGCTGATTTAATTTGTCTTACAAGTTCAGTTCTTTCCTTTTTAGGGAAATAAATTTTTGCCCCATTTTCTAAATACAAATAAAAAGATATGCTTGCAACAAAAGCCAAAGTTATTAAATAAAGAACTATTTTCTTTAAAATTTTAAATGATTTTGAAATATTCATGAATGAAATAATCAAAGTTAAAATTATTTTTAAATCATAAACCATTCATTCACCAAACTTGCTGCTAATCTGGATGTTCTTTCCTGAATATCAAAATTCGGGTTTACTTCTGCAATATCTAAAGCAATCAGTTTTTCATTTTTTAAAATATGCCAAAAAAAATGCATAAAAGCAGCATCAGCAAAGATTCCGTTATACGCAGAAGCTGAAACTCCGGGAGCAATCGAGGCATTGAAAACATCCATGCAAATCGTTAAATAAAGAACATCCACTGCCTGAGAAAGTTCATCAATTCTTTCATAAATTGAAGGCAAATTTTCAAAAAAAAGTTCATCAGCAAGGATGTATTTCATTCCGCTTTGGTGGGCAAAATCAAAAAGTTTTAATGTATTTGAATTTTTTTGAATTCCAATGTGCAACGAATGAATCTCGCCTTCCTGTGCAATTTGCCAAAATCCGGTTCCTGAACTTGCACCAATTTTCGGATCCAATTCACGGTTATCAAAATGAGCATCAATATTAATAATTCCAATTTTAGAATTTGGAAACGCCTTCCTGATTCCCGAATAATGGGCAAAAGTAACCTCGTGACCGCCACCTAAAACAAGACTTTTTGCCTTCTTCTGTAAAATTTTGCAAACTCTTTCAGCTAAAGTATTCTGACTTTCTTCAAGGCTTTCATTTTCGCAATAGATATTTCCGAAATCTTTTAAAACAAAATTGGGTTTTACTACCGGAAAATTCACCATATTTTTCCGGATAATGTCGGGAGCATCTTTTGCTCCTACTCTACCTTTGTTTCTTTTCACGCCTTCATCTATGGCAAAACCATGAAGAACGAAATCGTTTTCAGCAATTTTATCGTAATTGTTTTCTAAAGAAACTTTTTGAAAAATACGGTGATACAAAGGATCATCACCATCAAAGCGACCTTGCCACATTTTTTAAAAATCTATTTTAAACTCTTTTCTAATATAATTTAGAATTATTACAAATGAATTAAGTTCATCTATTTCAGGAAACTTTTTTAAATATGCCTCTGGATTATTATATGTGAATTCATTATAATTTTCACCAGATTTGTAAATTACCGAATAACTAAATCCATCCAAAATAGCAGATTTAGAAACACTAAAAACAAACTGTTTTTCTTCATCATCCCAAACTTTTCTTTGTTCTTTTTTATATTCAAATGCATCTTCCATTGGTAAAAAGCCAATATTTAATGCTTCCAAATTCATAAATATTTCTTCTATATTTTTAGTAGTAGCAAGACTTTTTTTTATGGGAGCTATCATTTTATATTCATTGGAATCAATTTGTTTTGGCAAAAACCATTGAATATTCTCAACACTCCATTTATTGTTTTGTTCAAAAATCCTGAAAACAAACCCACTGTTTGTAATTCCTCTGTCTTTGTATATTCGTATTTCTTTTTCAAAATATGATGAAGGAATATTCGCCAGTTTGTCTACATCTTGAGCATAAACATAAAATGTAAGTAAAAAGAAAAATATATTTAATAAAACGTTCTTCAATTTAAATCTTGATTTCTTCCTGTTTTTTCGCAAACGCAATTGCCGCTTCTTTCACCCAATCGTTTTCCTGTTGAGCTTTTTGTTTGGTTTCGAGGCGTTTCTTATTGCAAGGACCATTTCCTTTCAAAACTTCCATAAATTCATCCCAAGGCAAATCTCCAAAATCATAATGTCCCCGTTCTTCATTCCATTTCAGATTTTCATCGGGAATTTTCAGTCCAAGAAATTCAGCTTGCGGAACGGTAACATCTACAAATCTTTGGCGGAGATTGTCATTGCTTTCACGTTTTACTCTGTAATTCATGGATTTTTGGGAATTCGGGGAAGCATCATCATTCGGACCGAACATCATTAAAGCCGGCCACCAAAAACGATCTAATGCTTTTTGAGCCATTTCTTTTTGCTGTTTTGTTCCTCTGCAAAGTGTCATCAAAATTTCATACCCTTGTCTTTGATGAAACGATTCTTCCTTACAAATCCGAACCATCGCTCTGGAATAAGGCCCATAAGAATTTCCCATCAACATTACCTGATTCATAATTGCAGCTCCATCAACCAGCCAACCTATCGCTCCAATATCTGCCCAACTCAAAGTAGGATAATTGAAAATACTGGAATATTTCGCCTTTCCGGAAAGCATATCATTATAAGTAGAATCTCGATCTGCAATAATTTTTCCGTTTCCTAAAGTTTCGGTAGCAGCATATAAATACAAACCATGACCAGCCTCATCCTGAATTTTGGCTAAAAGAGCCATTTTTCTGCGGAGAGACGGTGCTCTTGTAATCCAGTTGGCTTCCGGAAGCATCCCTACAACTTCAGAATGTGCATGCTGCGAAATCTGCCGCACCAAAAGTTTTCGATAATCTTCGGGCATCAAATCTTTTGGCTCTACTTTGTTTTCGGACTGAACGTATTCTAAAAATTTTTCTTCCATAATTTTAAGTATGAAAATAATTTATATTTTTTTACCACAAAAGAAACAAAAGCATTATTCTTTAAGTTTTTCTAAAGAATAAAAAGACACAATAAGAATGCTTTTTTTATTCTTTTGCATTTCTATCAATTGACAAACAATTCTTTTGTTTCTTTTATGGTAATTTTTTTACGTATTGAATATTACTTTATTCCAATTTCCCGTCACTCAAATCATCCTTTCTATAGATGCCGATTTTTCCGTCTGAAAATTCTCCGGCTACAAAAGTTACGGTTTTTTCAGAAGTTTGGATGGCATATTCATTAAAATAGTATGAATTTCCTTCGGATGGATCTTTCACCTCAATCTTACGATCGGAACAATGCCAATAATAATTCCAAATATTTAATCCTTCTATTTTATATTCTTTGTCCACTTCAATGAAGGAAGCAAATTTCCAAGATGATTTTTTTGTATCCATTTTTCGAAGTTTAATCTTTTTGATTTTAAATTTTTCCACGATTTATAATTTTAAAAAATTACACGTCATAATTCAGCATTACGATATTGGTTGTTGGATGACATTGACATGTAAGTACAAATCCTTTTTCTACCTCATCTTCCGTAAGTGCAAAGTTCTTTTCCATAAAAACTTCGCCTTCCAATACTTGCGCTTTACATGTACAACAAACACCACCTTTACAGGCAAAAGGAACGGGCAAATGTTCCTTCAAAGCCTTATCCAGAATACTTTCTTTTTTTGAATTGAGATGCAGGTTATATTCATCATCATCAATAATCAAAGTTACGAAACTTTCTATATTCGGAATCTTTTTAAATTCTTCGCTTTTTTCTGCATTTTCTTCATCATCAGGAGCTGCGTAATATTCATACATCACCTGCAACGAAGGTACTTTTTTCTCTGTTTTCAGAAATGTGGAAATACTTTTTATCATTTCCGAAGGTCCACAAATAAAGAAAGTAGTTTCCCGAACCGGAATTTCCGAAAAACGCTCAAAAAGCTGGTTCAATTTTTCAGGAGAAATCCTTCCTTCGAAAAGTTCGTCCTCAAAATGCTTTTCACGGGAAAGCAAATACACCACTTTCAATCTTCCTTCGAACTTTTCGGCTAAAACATCAATTCTTTCCCTGAAAATAATATCATTAAAACTCTTATTGCTGAAAAATAAATAGGCATTACTTTTCGGTTCCTGATACAATGCTTCCACAATATTGGAAAGAACGGGTGAAATTCCACTTCCTGCAGCAAGCCCAACATACGTTTTTTCATTTGTCGGATGATAATTGGTATAAAAATGTCCTTGTGGCGACATCACTTCTATTTCGTCTCCCAATTTTACATTTTGGTTGAGATGTGTAGAAATTTTTCCGTTTTCCAAATGTTTTACCAGAATTTCCAATTCTGAATTGCCATCGGAAGGAGCGTTCACAATAGAATACGATCTTCTAAAATCTTCTTCACCGAAAACAAATCTTACATTGAGGTATTGACCTTGTTTAAACAAAAATTCGTGTCTGAGGTTTTCCGGAATTTCAAAGGCAATATTTGCAGAATCATTGGTTTCAAGATGATATTTTGAGATTTTTAGAGTATGAAAATGCTGCATGATCTTTTTACAATCTGTTTTTCCCAAATATAATCAAAATAAGAGATACATCTGTTCAGAAAACAAAAAATTGAAATTGAAAAATCGGAAAAATTGACAACAAAAACTGATGTTAAAATTCAACTATTCGGAAATTTTGACCTATTTTGTTAAAAATATCTTATTAGAATACTTTTTGAACAAATGAAAATGATTAAATAATTGACTCAGAAGTTGAAAGTCGGAAACGACTGATTTTTCTTAAATTTCATTGAAATATTCTGACTTTGAATTTCTGATCAAAAGAAGCAAACAAAAAATACAACTAAAAATCTATAAAATATCGTTATGAATCTAAACCAATATACTGTAAAATCTCAGGAAGCCATTCAAGCTGCTCAACAAGTAGCCTTGCAGTTTGGCAACCAAAGCATAGAACCTCAACATTTGCTTGAAGGAATTTTTGAAGTAGACGAAACCATTTCTTCTTTCCTTTTAAAAAAATCCGAAGCCGATGCAACATTGGTAAGAGAACGCAACCGCGAAAATCTTGAAAAACTTCCTAAAGTGGAAGGTGGGAATATTTATCTTTCCCAATCTGCAAACAAAATTTTATTGGATGCTCCCAACATCGCTAAAAAAATGGGAGACGAATATGTGACCATTGAACATCTTTGGTTAGCATTAATTGATGTGAATTCTCCTGTTTCCCAAATGCTAAAAGACATGGGCGTTACCAAAAATCTTTTAGAAGGCGGAATTAAAGAATTAAGAAAAGGAAGCAAAGCTACTTCTGCAAGTTCCGAAGAAACCTATCAAAGTTTAAATAAATATGCTAAAAACTTCAACGAATTAGCAGCTGAAGGAAAATTGGATCCTGTAATTGGACGAGATGAGGAAATCCGCAGAGTTTTACAGATTTTATCAAGAAGAACGAAAAACAATCCGATTTTAATTGGCGAACCGGGAGTTGGAAAAACAGCTATTGCTGAAGGAATTGCACACAGAATTATTTCCGGTGACGTTCCCGAAAATTTGATGGATAAAACATTGTATTCGTTGGATATGGGAGCTTTGATTGCCGGTGCAAAATACAAAGGTGAATTTGAAGAAAGATTAAAATCTGTTGTAAACGAGGTTATTAAATCTGACGGACAAATTATTCTTTTCATAGATGAAATCCATACTTTAGTGGGAGCTGGTGGTGGTGAAGGCGCAATGGACGCTGCTAATATTTTGAAACCAGCTTTGGCAAGAGGAGAATTAAGAGCAATTGGTGCAACTACATTGAACGAATATCAAAAATATTTTGAAAAAGATAAAGCTCTTGAAAGACGTTTCCAAAAAGTAATGGTGGAAGAACCGGACACTGAATCCGCAATTTCGATTCTTCGTGGAATCAAGGATAAATATGAAGCTCACCACAAAGTAAGAATTAAAGACGAAGCGATTATCGCAGCTGTGGAACAATCTCAACGTTATATTTCCGACCGATTCTTACCGGATAAAGCGATTGACTTAATTGACGAAGCCTCTGCAAAATTAAGAATGGAAATCAATTCCAAACCGGAAGAACTGGATGTTCTGGATAGAAAACTGATGCAAATGGAAATTGAATTGGCTGCTATTTCCAGAGAAGGAAACCAAACTAAAATTGACCATCTAAAAGAAGATATTGCAAAAGTAACAGACGACCGAAACGAAATCAACGCAAAATGGCTTCAGGAAAAACAAAAATCTGAGGATTTAACTCAAATTAAAAAAGATATTGAAGCCTTAAAATTAGAAGCGGAAAAAGCATCCAGAATTGGAGATTATGCTAAAGTTGCAGAAATCCAGTACGGAAAAATTAAAGAAAAAGAAGATCAACTCCAGAAGCTCGAATTAGAAATGCAAAACCACCAAAACGAGCTGATAAAAGAAGAAGTAACCGCAGAAAATATTTCGGAAGTCATTTCCAAATGGACAGGAATTCCTGTTACCAAATTATTGCAAAGCGAAAGAGAAAAACTTCTTCATCTGGAAAATGAACTTCACAAAAGAGTGGTTGGTCAGGAAGAGGCCATTCAATCGGTTGCTGATGCTATCAGAAGAAACAGAGCCGGACTGAGCGATGAAAAAAGACCAATAGGAAGTTTCTTATTTTTAGGAACTACAGGTGTAGGAAAAACAGAGCTTGCAAAAGCATTGGCAGAATTTCTCTTCGATGATGAAAGCAATATGACGAGAATTGATATGAGCGAATATCAGGAACGTCATTCCGTTTCCCGATTGGTAGGTGCGCCTCCAGGTTATGTTGGTTATGATGAAGGTGGACAATTGACTGAAGCCGTGAGAAGAAGACCTTATTCTGTTGTGCTTTTAGACGAAATTGAAAAAGCACATCCTGATGTTTTCAATACATTGCTGCAGGTTTTGGATGATGGACGTTTGACCGATAACAAAGGTAGAGTCGTGAATTTTAAAAATTCGATTATCATAATGACTTCCAATCTGGGATCGCATCTGATTCAGGAAAATTTTGAAACTATCTCCGAAGAAAATCAGGACGAAATTGTTGATAAAACAAAGAATCAAGTTTTCGACTTATTAAAACAAACTTTACGACCTGAGTTCCTTAATAGAATTGATGAAATAGTACTCTTCCAACCATTGAACAAAAAAGAAATCGGAAAAATTGTTCATTATCAGTTGAGAGGTTTCAATAAAATGCTGGAGAAAAAAGGAATCATCATGACAGCAACAGAAGATGCTATCAATTATCTAATGAACAAAGGCTATGATCCTGCTTTCGGAGCAAGACCTTTAAAACGTGTTTTGCAACAGGAAGTTCTCAACAAATTATCGAAGGAAATTCTTGCCGGAAATGTGAATGACGGAGACCGAATTACTTTGGACTATTTTGAAGAAAGTGGTCTGATTTTCAGACCAACAGAGTAAAAAAATTAACCTTACTTAACATACTATTTGCACAATTTTTGTAATACTTAATAAGAAATTTTTTTTCATCATTTGTGTCTTTGCCCAAGTTTCTTTTTTAGAAACTTGGGTTTTTAATTTCTACAAACCTTGCCTGAATGGAATCGTTCTATGATTCCTATTTATTTTTTTAAACGATCCGTTTTGCCAATTTCTAATTCTACCAAAACAGGAAAATGATCGGAAGGATATAACAGATTTTCCCTTCTGTCATTAATGGTGCGGTTGGAAATCACATCAAAACCATTTACAAAAATATAATCAATACGGTCTTTTGCAGGTGTATTGATATCAAATGCCTGAAAAGTTCCTTTTGGTCCATAATGTGGTTTTCTGGAATGATAATAAGAATCATTTAAAGATTTTGAAATGATTTTTATAGGTTCCGAATCCTCTGTCAAATTAAAATCTCCCAATAAAACAACAGGATATTTTTTGGAGTTAAATGATTTCATTTTTTCAAGAATCAATTTTGCGGAATTCACTCTTGCTAAATTTCCAACATGGTCGAAATGTAAATTAAAAGCCCAAAACTTTTCACCCCTTTTTTTCATTTTAAACAAAGCGTAGGTACAAACTCTGTTATATGCAGCATCCCATCCTTTGGAAGGAATATCAGGAGTTTCGCTGAGCCAGAATGTTCCGGATCGTAAAACTTCTAATTTATTTTTATCATAAAAAATGGCAGAATATTCCCCTTTATTTTTTCCATCGTCTCTTCCTACTCCAACATAATCATAATCTTGAAGATCATTTTCAATATCAATCATTTGCTGAGGAACTGCTTCCTGAACTCCCATAATATCCGGATGATAGTATGACATTAAAGCGAGAGCGTCTTCTCTTCTATTATTCCATGAATTTTCTTTATCAGAATCCAATGACAGCCTAATATTATAGGTCATTATATCCAGTTTTTGAGAGAAAAAAAAGCCACAAAAAAGAATTGAAAATGCAATAAAAAAATTTTTCATTTTTAATTTAGAATATAGTTTAAGATGCCAAAAAAATTAAGCTAAACATGCTTCGACTTCGCTCAGCATGACAACGCTAAAAATAAATGGCTAGTATTAGAGATATCATGCTGAGCGAAGTTGAAGTATCTAAAATAACGTTTTCAAAATAATTTAAACAGAGTCTAAAATTAAAAAACTTCCTCAAGGTGAAGAAGTTTTTGATATATATTTTTTTGAATTTATTCTTTGGTAAATTTTGCAGAATGACCCCCTTGAATAATATCAAAAGATTTTTTATCGGCACTGTACTGAATTTCAATTCCTGCCATTTCAAAACTGAATTTTCCATCACCCAGATATTCCAGAGGAAAAGATTGCTGTCCTATAAACTGCCCAGTCAGTGTGTTATTTTCCACTTTCATCGTGAATTTTCCATCCATTCCTTTTGTACTGAAAGTTCCGGTGTAATCTGCTAAATTTACTTTTTCAGCAGATTTTGCGCTTTCCATTTTAAACGTATTGTTGGTAGGATCGCTATCCGGCAGAGTATTCTTCGGATCAAGTTTTACGGATTTAATTTCTTTAGTTGTAGGCAACTTGAATGTCCAATCTGTATTTCTTTTCCAAATTTCTACAGGAATATTTTTTGTTTCCTGAGTTCCATCTGCAAAGGTAATTTCCATTGCATTCGGCATTGGCAATTGTCCGATATTTTCAATTTTATAAATGGAACCTTGTTTATAATCTCCATTTACATATCTTACACTTGTAATAGCTTGGTCAATTTTCCATTTATCCAAATACCACCCTCTCCAAAAATACGAAAGATCTTCACCGGAAACATTTTCCATAGTTCTGAAAAAATCTTCAGGAGTCGGATGTTTGAACGCCCATCTTTTAATATATTCTCTGAACGCTTTATCAAACATTTCTTTTCCCAAAATATTTTCGCGAAGCATTGTTAAACCAGCACCCGGTTTGTAATATGCTAAAAATCCGATGTTAGATTCCTTCATATTATCCGGACCTACTGTAATCGGTTCCAGATTATCATTATAAAAGAAAAACGACATTTGCTGCAAAGATTGAGGATGATGATATTCTCCTTTATTAAATTGCTCCGTAGAAATACTGTTGATAAAAGTATTGAAACCTTCATCCATCCAAGCATACAATCTTTCATTAGAACCTACAATCATTGGAAACCAAGTGTGTCCAAATTCATGATCCGTAACTCCCCACAATTCTTCTCCTTTAGAATTCATGTGACAAAAAACAATTCCCGGATATTCCATTCCACCTTCATTTCCGGCAACATTAGTAGCTGCAGGATATGGATATTCAAACCATTGTTTTGAATAATGTTCCATCGCTGCTTTTGTATATTCTGTAGATCTTCCCCAAGCATCGCTTCCGTCGCTTTCCACAGGATAAGCAGAAATTGCCAAAGATTTTTTTCCACTTGGTAAATTGATTTTTGCTGCATCTAAAATGAAAGCAGGAGAAGAAGCCCAAGCAAAATCTCTGGAATTATCAATTTTAAATTTCCAAGTTTTTGTTCCTGAAGCTGTTTTCGAAGCAGAATTTACTTCGGCAGCAGAACGAATGATTACTGTTTTATCGCTGTTTCTGGCATCATTCCATTTTTTGATCTGATCGGAAGAATAGACTTCTTTTTCATTTAAAAGTTCACCTGAAGCTACCACATAATGATTGGAAGGAACTGTAAGAGAAACATTAAAACTTCCATATTCCAGATAAAATTCGGAAGCGCCTAAATATGGTAACGTATTCCATCCGGAAACATCATCATATACACACATTCTCGGATACCACTGCGCAAAAGTGAAAACTTTCCCATTTTTGGTTTCTTCCACACCCATTCTGTCAGAACCGTAATCCGGAGAAACGAAAGAATATTCAATTTTAATTTTCGCAATTCCTCCTTTAGCTTTAAGCTGATTGACTAAATCAACTTGCATTCTGGTATCTGAAATGGTATATTTTGCCGGTTTTCCATCGATCATTACAGATTTAATGGTATAACCTCCGTCAAATTCCTGACCATGAGCTCCGTTTCTGCTTCCCGACATCGGAATTACAGCATTTCCCCTCGAATCTTTTTTGAATAAATTCTGATCAAGCTGCAACCAAAGAAATCCCAAATCATCGAAACTATTATTAGTATAGGTAATTTCTGCTGTTCCGGTTACTTCTTTTTTAGCATCATTCAGAGAAGCAGTAAGATTATAATCTGCTCGGTTTTGCCAATAATTGTGTCCGGGTTGTCCACTTGCAGAACGCGTTTCAGTTCCATTATTTTTATAAAAAAAAGGCTTGAAAGCTTCTACATAATCATACTTTGATTTTTCCTGTGCAAAAACTGCTGTCACGCAAAAAGACAAAGCAACCACAGAAATAATTTTTGGAAATTTAAAATTCATTTGCAAAATTTTTATAATAAGTAAAAAAAATCTCAAACTTGTTACAGTCTGAGATTTTTAGTTAAAGTTTATGCTTCTATGCTTGGAACTTTTACATTTTCGTTGGTGTCTTTTTCATAATCTACTCCATCAATTTCAAAACCGAATAAATTGAAAAAGTCTTTTCTGTATCCTACAATATCGCTAATTTCAGGAAGATTTTCGGTGGCTACTTTATCCCAATATTTTGCCACTTCTGCTTGTACATCTTCTGCCATTTCCCAATCATCAATTCTGATTCTGCCTTCGGAATCAACCGGAACATTTCCATTTTCAGTGTATAATCTGTCTGCAAATAATCTCTGCATTTGTTCAATAGTTCCTTCATGTGTTCCTTTTTCTTTCATCACTTTATAAAGTAATGAAATATATAATGGAACAACCGGAATTGCCGAACTGGATTGTGTTACCAAAGCTTTATTCACCGAAACATAGGATTTTCCGTGCACATCTTTCAGCAATTCATCAATTACGGAAACGGTAGCTTCCAGATCATTTTTTGCCTGACCAATAGTTCCGTTTCTATAAATTGGAAAAGTAAGTTCCGGCCCAATATAAGAGTACGCAACCGTTTTTACTCCATCTGCTAAAACTCCGGCATTTTTAAGATCTTCCATCCAGAATTTCCAATCTTCACCTCCCATTACTGCAATCGTATTTTGAATTTCTTCGTCATTTTCAACCGGCTGAATAGAAATATCCGTAACAGAACCCGTATGAAAATCTACTGTTTTATTGGTAAAAGGCTGACCAATTGGTTTTAAAACCGAAGAATAAGCAACTCCAGTTTTTGGATGTGTTCTTCTTGGTGAAGCTAAACTGTACACCACAAGATCCACTTGTCCCAAATCTTTTTTAATTAAATCAATGGCTTGCTGTTTTACTTCATCAGAAAATGCATCACCATTGATACTTTTTGCATACAAACCGGCTTTTTGAGCTTCCTGTTCAAAAGCAGCAGAATTGTACCAACCCGCAGTTCCCAATTTTCCTTCAGACGAAGGTTTTTCAAAGAAAACACCAATAGTAGCAGCTCCCGAACCAAAAGCAGCCGCAATTCTGGAAGCAATTCCAAAACCTGTAGAAGCTCCGATTACCAAAACTTTTTTCGGGCCGTTTTTAATTTCACCTTTTGATTTTACGTATTCTATCTGGTTTTTAACGGTTTGCAAAGCACCTTCCGGATGTGCAGTCAAACAAATAAATCCTCTTGTTCTTGGTTGAATAATCATTGTATTATGTTATTTAAAGCATTGCAAATTAATGAAATTTTGAAGAATTATCCAGTTTGAAAAATTCTAATTTGATTTTTTTGCTTTAATCATCACTTCCAGCATATCCCACATTTCCTGCGGAATTTCTTCCAACATATTGAATTCTCCCGCTCCTTGCAGCCATTCTCCTCCGTCAATAGTAACCACTTCACCATTAACATACGCCGAAAAATCTGAAACCAAATAAGCGGCGAGATTCGCCAATTCCTGATGTTCTCCTACTCTTCTCAACGGAACTTTTTTTCTCATATCGAATTTTTCCGCCAAATTTCCGGGCAGCAATCTTTCCCAAGCTCCTTTTGTAGGAAATGGTCCCGGTGCAATTGCATTGAATCGGATTCCATATTTTGCCCATTCTACAGCCAAACTTCTGGTCATTGCCAAAACTCCTGCTTTTGCACAAGCAGACGGAACTACATAAGCAGAACCTGTCCAAGAATAGGTGGTTACAATATTGAGAACTGTTCCCGGAAGTTTATTATCTATCCAGTATTTTCCAATGGAAAGTGTACAATTTTTTGTTCCCTTCAACACAATATCCAAAATAGAATCGAATGCGGAATGTGTCAATCTTTCTGTTGGGGAAATGAAATTTCCGGCTGCGTTATTCAGTAAAATATCAATTTTTCCAAATTCTTTGATTGCGGTTTCTTTCATGGCTTCCACTTCGTCCCAATTTCTGACATCACAAGAAACACACAAAACTTTTCCGCCCGTTTGCTCATCATTTTTTTTATTGTTATTTTGGAATTCGCGATTGCTTCGCAATTCATCTTCTAATTCTTGGGCTGTTGTTTGTAATTTTTCCAGATTTCTGGAAGTAATCACCACTTTTGCACCAAGTTGAAGAAAATATTTGGTCATGGCTTTTCCAAGTCCGCTTCCGCCACCTGTAACAATGGCTACTTTATCTTTCAATGCGTCTTCACGAAGCATAGGTTCTGTATAGTTCATAAAATTCGTTTTGTATTTTGGTAAATTTAAAGATTTTATTTTTCTTGAAATTAAATACTATTATGCAGAAAATATTACCGCTTCTTTTGCGCCCCGGCTTGAGCGGAAATCCTTTTTTTGGTTTCGGCGGCGAAGCCGCCGAAACCAAAAAAAGATTGGGAGCGGAAGACGGAAAAAGGCGCCCAAATAAAAAAAGAATGCACAAAAGCGCATTCTTATAATAATATTTCGATTTTTAAAATTAGTATCCAAATAATTCTTCCAAAGAAATTTTCTTCACTTCACCGATTTTCTTCAGATCGTCCAAAGAAATTTTCTTTTCAGAAGCTACCAAAGCATAGGTGTATGGTTTTCCTGAAAGATGATTTTGGTGGAAATTCTTTAGATCATTCATGGTAATTGCGTCTACATTGGAATATACCTGCTTTCTGATATCTTCATTCAATCCTAATTGTTGTGCACCAAGATAGGAGAAAATAATTCCATCCTGAGTAATTCTTTCAGTTTCAATATCTTTTTTTACCTGACCTTTTGCAAGATTTAGATTGGCAGGAAGTTCCGGCATTTTGGTTAATAATTCATTCATCGCTGAAACTGCTTCTTTGAATTTATCTGCCTGACTTCCAACGTAAGACATCATGTAATATTCTTCCTGCTTTTTTGCAGGCGACATATAATAACCATACGTACTGTAAGCCAACGCTTTACTTTCACGAATAGTCTGGAATACCAATGAGCCCATTCCTCCTCCGAAATAATTATTGAAAACATTTACTACCGTAGTATTTTTCGGATTGTAAATTTCTGTATTTCTGATCCATCTTGTTTCCGCCTGAACCATGTCATAATCTGTAAACAATACCTGATTTTTATCCTGAACCATTTGCTTAAATACTTTTGCAGGAGCCGGAGCTACAAAATTTGAAGGAACTTTGTGTAATGTATTTAATTTCGAAGTCAATTCTGAAATAGAAGCGGGACCGTAATAAATAATGGTTTGCTCATAATTATTCAGGTTCTTGATTTTATCGGTGAGTTCCTGAGCTGTAATAGCATTCAATTCTGCATTACTTAATACGTTGTTGAATTTATTTTTTGCACCATACATTGCGTAACTTGTCAATCCTTGAAGAATGGTTCCTTTATTCAGTTTAGCATCGTTTCTTGCTTTTGTTAATCTTGCTTTCAGAGCAGTTAAAGCAGCATCATCTGGTTTTACATTTACAACTAAATCTTCGTATAATTTTACGGCATTTTCAAAATTTTCCTGAAGACCTTCAATCGTTACCGTTGTGTAATCTTCTGATGTCGAAATACTAAAACTGGAAGCAATCTTATAAAATTCCTTAGAAATTTGTTCTGCCGATTTTTTGTCTGTTCCCAAAAACTGAATGTATTGAGCAGCTAAAGGAAGTTTCATATCATTAAGAGAACCATTTTTGTAACGATATCTTAGACGATACAATTGATTGTCTTTATTCGGAACATACAATACTTCTGCTTTCCCGATTTTGGACTTCTGAATATCTTTATTAAAATCAAGGAAAACAGGTTTGGAAGGATTGGAAGGCATATCGTTAATCTTTTTCACGAAAGCCGATTGTTTATCCGCATTAGTTTCAACAGGAGTAATGGCCGGTTTTTCAATTTTCTGAACGTTGGTCTTTTCACCTTTCTTTTTAAATACTGCCACATAATTATTACTTCCCAAATACTTATTGGCAAAAGCAACCACATCTTCTTTTTTAATTTTAGACAAATCATTGACATATGCAACCTGATCTCTCCAATTAAGCTCAGAAGTAAAGGCATCCATTAAGGATTCTGCACGATCTGAATAATTTTCAGTTCCTTTAATTTTTTGTTTTTTGATGTTATTCACAATAGACGGAATAAGATCATCATCAAAATTCCCTTTTTTAAGATTGTCGATTTCATCAAGAACCAGAGCTTTTACTTCATCCAAAGATTGTCCATTAGTTGGAGCACCACTGATAATCAGCATTCCGTAATCTATCAAAGGATATACAAATGCACTTGCTCTCAAAAGTTTTTGTTTTTTAACAAGATTAAGATCAAGTAAGCCGGCTTTTCCATTGGTTAAAATCTGACCAACCAAATCTGCCAACAATACATCTTTATCTTTATTTCCGGGAAGTCTGAAACCAATCGTTAAATTTTCTGCATCAGGACCCACTACTTCCTTGATTACTGGTGAAGCAATTTCTTCTTCCGGTTTGAAAGTATATTTGGCAACCGGTTTATATTGCATATAAGAAAAGTCTTTATCAATTTTCGCAATTACTTCATCCGGATTGAAATCTCCCGACAAAATGATTCCCATATTATTTGGCACGTAATAATTTTGGAAATATTTACGAATTTCAATTAATGAAGGGTTTTTCAAATGTTCAACCGTTCCGATGGTCGTTTGCAAACCGTAATTATGGTTTTTGAAAAGATTGGAAAATAATGTTTCGTACACTTGTCTTCCGTCATTATCCAAAGTTCTATTTTTTTCTTCATAAACAGCTTCTAATTCCGTATGGAAAATTCTTAAAACAGGATTTCTGAAACGCTCAGATTGCACTGCAAGATATTTATCTAAAGAACTGGAAGGGACATCATCTGTATATACTGTTTGCTCAAAAGAAGTAAAAGCATTGGTTCCTTGAGCTCCCATTGCAGACATCATTTTGTCATATTCATTAGCAATAGCAAATTTACTCGCAACTCCCGAAACAGAATCTATTTTTTTATAAATCGCTTTTCTTTGCGCTTCATCTTTGGTTTTGTTGTATTGCTCATAAAGTGCATCAATTTTATCAAGTTCCGGTTTTTCTTTGCTCCAGTCGAGCGAACCGTATTTATCCGTTCCTTTGAAAAGCATATGTTCCAGATAATGAGCCAAACCTGTATTGGTAGCCGGATCTGTTTTACTCCCCGCTTTTACGGCAACATACGCCTGAATTCTCGGATCTTTTTTGGTGGGACTAAGAATAACCGTTAAACCATTTTTCAAGGTATAAAAACGAGCATTTGTAGGATCATTAGTAACATATTTATATGGATAATTACCGCTTTTCCCTTCTTTCCATTCATACGATTGTGCAAATGAATGAATAGAAACAACCGCTACAAAAAAAATAGTGGAAAGTCTTTTTATCATAATTTATAATATTTTTTTATCTAAAATAATGAGACGAAAATTTTTCAGATTTGTTTCATTTAAATTCAATTTTCAAATAAAAGACGTTCTCCGAACTTTCCATCAGAAATTTTTCCGTATTCGAAAACAAGATTTCCGTTTACAAAAGTATGGGTAACTTCAGTATGGAATTCAGTTCCTTCCAATGGACTCCAACCGCATTTATACAAAATATTTTCTTTGGAAACTGTCCATTTTTTTTCCAAGTCTACCAAAACCAAATCCGCTTTATAGCCTTCTTTTATAAATCCTCTTTTTTCGATTCTGAAAAGAATCGCAGGATTGTGACACATTTTTTCTACCACTTTTTCAAGTGAAATTTTTCCGTTTCTAAAATTTTCAAGCATTACCAACAAAGAATGCTGAACCAAAGGAGCACCGGAAGGACATTTTGTATACACATTCTGCTTTTCTTCCCAAGTGTGCGGAGCATGATCTGTTGCAATTACATCAATTCTATCATCCAAAAGTGCTTCCCAAAGTCCATCCTTATCTTTTTGAGTTTTTACTGCCGGATTCCATTTTATTAAAGAACCTTTGGTTTCATAATCTTCGTTGGTAAAAGTAAGATGATGTACACAAACTTCTGCTGTTATTTTTTTGTCTTTCAGAGGAATATCATTTCTGAAAAGTTCTGTTTCTTTTGCAGTTGAAAGATGAAAAATGTGAAGTCTTGCTCCTGTTTTTTTTGCCAGTTCAATGGCTTTAGAAGAAGATCGGTAACACGCATCTTCACTTCTTATTAAATGATGAAATTTTATGGGAATATTTTCACCATATTCTTTTAAGTATTTTTCTGTATTTTCTTTTATGGTCGTTTCATCTTCGCAATGAACGGCAATCAGCATTTTGGTTTTGCTGAAAATATTTTCCAAAGTTTCGGGATTATCTACCAACATATTTCCTGTAGAAGAACCTAAAAAAAGTTTTATTCCCGGAACATTTCGTGGATTGGTTTTTAAAATTTCTTCTAAATTATCATTAGTCCCGCCCATCATAAAACCATAATTGGCGAAAGATTTTTGTGAAGCAATTCTATATTTTTCCTCTAAAAGTTCCTGAGTTACTGCATTCGGAATTGTATTGGGCTGATCGATAAAAGATGTAACACCACCTGCAATTGCAGCTCTACTTTCGCTTTCAATATCGCCTTTTTGCGTAAGTCCCGGTTCACGAAAATGCACTTGATCATCAATGATTCCCGGAAGCAGATATTTTCCGGATGCATCAATTATTTTGTCTGCATTTTCTTCCGAAATTGCTGAAGAAATTTTGGAAATACAATCGTTTTCAATTAGAATATCATTTTCTAAAATCTGATTTTCATTAACGATTTTAGCGTTCTTGATGAGGATTTTCATTCTTAAGCTCTATAGTTATGAGTAAATTGTTACCCGTTTCAAAATGGATCGTTTCTACAAATTTAATACTAAGTTCTTTATCAAAAAAATAGTAGCGGAAACATACTTCCAACCTGCGATTATCTTCCAAGAACCAATAACTATTTTAATTACATTTGCAGAAAATTATTAGAATTTTGAAAAAACTGCTGAATGAAACCCTTATTTATGGAGTTGGAGCAATATTGCCGAGAATAATTCTTTTTATTCTTACTCCGTTTTATGTAAAGTATTTAGAAAACTCATCTTTTGCTGATTTCACAAATTTATATGCTCTTATTTCATTTGTAAATGTTGTTTTGTCTTTTGGTTTTGAAACATCATTTTTTAGATTTTCAGCCGAAAAAGAAAACAAAGAAAAAGCCTTCCATACTTCCTTTTGGTTTCTTACATTATTATCTGTAGTTTTTTTGGTGGGATGTTTATTATTTACCCAACCTATTGCTAATTATTTCGGGTATCAAAAAAATCCGGAGTTTATCCAATGGTTTGCCTTGATTGCTTTTTTTGACAACTTGTGTGTTATCCCTTTTGCATGGCTTCGTTTTAATAATAAACCTATTAAATATTCAGCTGTAAGAGTTGCTTCCACAATTTTACAAGTCGTTTTTGTTATATCGCTATTTCTTTTTATCCCAACAGAATTTTCTCAAAAACTGGGCATGAAAGAAAATGTTTCGTATCCTTTTTTTAGCAACCTGTTTGCAAGTGTTATAACTTTTGTTTTACTTACTCCTATTATCTTAAAAGTCAGATTCATATTTGCAAAAGATTTATTTTACAAAATGATAAAATATTCTTGGCCGGTAATGGTTGCTGGTTTGGCTTTTATGGCAAACGAAAATTTTGACAAAGCTGTGCAAATCAGGTTTATTTCAAAAGAAGAAGCCGGTTCTTACGGAGGATGCTATAAATTGGCAGTACTTATGACACTTTTTGTAACGGCATACAGAATGGGAATTGAGCCATATTTTTTCAAACAAATGCAAGATGACAACGCCAAAACTAAATACGCAAAAATCACAGAATATTTTTCATTTTTTGCTTCAGTAGTTGCTTTAGGAATTATTGCAAATATCTCATGGCTTAAGCAAGTTTTAATCCCAAATACATCTTATTGGTCAGCAATAGATATTGTACCGATTATCGTAATCGCTAATCTTTGCTTTGGAATCTATTACAATCTTTCTACATGGTACAAAGTTACCGACAGAACTTTCATAGGTACTATTATATCTTGGGTTGGTGGTATTCTTAGTATTGTACTCAATCTTATTTTTTTGAAAAAATATGGATTTATGGTTTCAGCTTGGGTTACTTTTATTGCCTATTTTGTAATGATGATTACATCCTATTTGTTGGGACAGAAATACTATCCTATTCCTTATAGAATTGGGAAAATATCTTTTTTCTTGGTAATGTTGGGAGTTTTCAGCTATTTGATTGTAGATTTATTCCATTATAATTTTTGGATAGGAAATTTGCTTTTCATTATCTATGCAGGAATGATGGCTTATTCTGAAAAAGATTTTATATTGTCAAAAATCAGGAAATAATATCCTATTGTTTTTCTTTTTTTAAGTATCTTAGGCATCTAAATTTTTGAAGTTAATATTCTGCTAATTTTAATTAAATTTGCCGACTTTAAAAAGAACTTCAAAAACACAAAAAATTTTAAATTAAAAAGAATGAAGATAATTGTTCCAATGGCCGGAAGAGGTTCCAGACTAAGACCTCACACTTTAACAGTACCAAAACCATTAATTCCTATTGCCGGAAAACCCATTGTGCAAAGATTAGTAGAAGATATTGCAAAAGTTGCTAACGAAAAAATTGATGAAATTGCTTTTATCATTGGAGATTTCGGCGCTGAAGTTGAAGCTTCTTTACTACAAATCGCAGAAAAATTAGGCGCAAAAGGAAGCATCTATACACAAGATGAACCTTTGGGAACTGCTCATGCTATAAAATGTGCCGAAAAATCTATGCAGGGAGATGTTGTGGTTGCTTTTGCAGATACTCTTTTCCGTGCAGATTTTGTTTTGGATAAAAATTCTGATGGAGTAATTTGGGTAAAAAAAGTAGAAGATCCTTCCGCTTTTGGTGTTGTAAAATTGGATGATTATGGTTTTATTACAGATTTTGTAGAAAAACCAAAAGAATTTGTTTCCGATCTTGCCATTATTGGCATCTATTATTTCAACAGTGCCGAAAAATTAATGGACGAGATCAATTTTATTATGAGCAATGATATTAAACAGGGAGGCGAATATCAGCTTACAACCGCTTTGGAAAATCTGAGAGCAAAAGGTGCAAAATTTTCTCTCGGGAAAGTAGACGATTGGATGGATTGCGGAAATAAAAATGCTACAGTAGAAACCAATTGCAAAATTTTGGAATATGAAAAAGAAGAAATGGCCAACCATCATTCTTCGGCAGTTATTGAAAATTCATTAATAATTCCGCCTTGCTTTATTGGAGAAAATGTAAAAATCTCGAACTCAAAAATTGGTCCCGGAGTTTCATTAGGAAATAATACTGTGGTTATCAACTCAAATATTGATAATTCTTTGGTTCAGGAAAATACCATTATAGACCACGGAAATCTTTCCAATTCCATGATAGGAAATTCTGCACAATATTTTGGAGTTGCCAGAGAAATTTCTTTAGGCGATTATTCCGTTTTGGATTTTCTTTCAAAAGATTAAAAAAATTAAAAATATATTTTAAATCCGGCCACACAAAACATATTGTGTGGTTTGGCGTTAATGTTGTAATTTGCTATTAAAAGTAAGTTTATGAAAATTCTTTTTTCAAGTATCGTTCTATCTTTGCTCTTATTTTCTTGTGCTGCAAAAAAAGTAGTAACAGAAACCAAAACTTCAGTTTCTAAAAACATTTTTTTTGATAAGATAAAAGAACCACTTAATTTCCAACAAGTAAAAGTCAATAGTAAAGTAAATATTGAAACAGGAGCTTTCATTCCCACTCTTGATGCTACTATTTATGTGGAGAACGGGCAAAAAATCTGGATGAATATGACAGCACTCTTGTTCAATGTAGGGAGAGGAATTGCAACACAAGAAGGTGTAAAAGGGTACGAAAAATGGAACAAAACGTATATAGATTCCGATTTCACGTATATCAATAAACTACTGAATGTTAATTTCATAGATTACAATACATTACAAAATTTACTTTTGGGAAAAACGTTCCTTCCAGTCACGGATAAAGATTTTAGCCTTTCTCAAAATTCGGACGGATATACTTTGACATCAATCAAAAACCAAAAGATCAATAATGATGGGAAGATTTTTGAATATAAAGTTATGATGAATTACAATCAAGAAGCCGATCTCACCAAAGTAATTCTAAACGAAATAAACAGCAATGACAATCTTGAAATTGTCTATTCCAACTGGATTACAGAAAATAATATAAGACTTCCGAAAAATGTTAAAATAGTTATAAAAAACAGCAAAACAAGTCAGATTTTAATCGAAAATACGACATTTGCTTTCAATAAAATGGAAACTCCCTACTCTGTTCCAGCAAATTATACAAAAACTGATATTAAATGACAAAAAAAGTAATTTTCTTCATTGGTATTTTAATATCCGGATTATTTTTCGGGCAAAAAAAGGAAGAACTGCAAAAACAAAATGCAGCCTTAAAGAAACAAATCGTAGCCATTAATACTGAATTGGCAAAAGCTCAGAAAGAATCTAAACTTTCTTTGGCCTATCTCTCCAATGTCAATAAAAAAATTGAACTTCGGGAAAAAGTATACAATAATACCCAAAAAGAAAAAAAATTTATTGAGGACGAAATATATCTGCGTCAGTTAGAAATCAACAGGCAAAATCGTGAGCTTGTCGTTCTCAGAAAAAATTATGCTGATGTTTTGGTAAAAGCCTATAAAAATAAAGGGGTACAAAATAAAGTAACTTTTATTCTTTCTTCTAAAAATATGGGAGAAGCCATCAGAAGAGTTCAATATTTAAAGCAATATTCCGATTACCAAAATCGTAAAGCTGCTGAAATTACCGATGCTGCTCAAAAAATAAAACAGGCAATTGCCATGAAGCAAAAATCGGTGAAAGAAAAAGAAGTTATCCTCAATAATCAGCAAAAGGATCTCAATACGATAAATGCTGAAAAGAAACAAAAAGAAGTATTACTTGCTGAATTTAAAAAGAATGAATCCAAGCTCACTGCCGAACTGAACCAAAAGCAAGCCGAACAAAAAAAACTTGATGCTCAGATTCGTGCTATTATTGCTGAAGAAATAAAAATAGCAAAAGCAAAAGAAGAGGCCCTAAAAAAAGCCGAAGCTGAAAAAATACGTCTTGCAAAAGAAGCTGCTGAAAGAGAAAAAGCAAGAATTGATGCTGAAAATAAAGCCAGAGCCGAAGCATTAGAAAGAGAAAGAAAAATTGCAGAAGCCGAAGCTAAAAAAGCCGCCGATCTTGCAGCTAAAAAAGCCGCTGAAGAAAAAAAACGTACGGATGATGCAGCAAAAGCTGCTGCTTCTGCAAAAGAAGAAGAAAAACGTATTGCTGCTGCAAAAGAAGCTGCAGATGCAGCCGCAAAAGCTAAACTTGCTGCTGATAAAGCAGCCGCTGCAAGAGCAGCAGAAGCAGAATTAGTAAAAAAGAAAGAGGCAGAAAAAAAGGAAGCTGAAAATAAAGTAATGAAAAATTTTGATGTAGGTTCATCTGCATCCGGAAGTAATTTTTCTTCATATAAAGGCAAAATAGGAATGCCGGTTCGTGGCCAGATCACACATTATTTCGGGAAACAACAGCATCCTGTTTTTAAAAATATTTGGGAAGAAAATAGTGGAATCAAAATTGCTGTAAGCAAAGGAACGATAGCAAAATGTGTATTTCCCGGAGTAGTTTCAAGAGTTGTTGCTTCGCCGGACGGATCTAAAATGGTAATGGTAAAACACGGTAATTATTTCAGTGTTTACGCAAATCTTGCCAGCACATCAGTGAGTGCCAATCAGCCTATTTCCGCCGGAAGTTCCGTGGGAACTGTAGGTGCTGATTTTGATGGAAGCTATACTTTGGATTTCCAAATTTGGAACGGAACAAGTCCTGTAAATCCACTTGAGTGGGTAAATTAAAAATTACTTAATTTTGCAAAAAAATTAAAATGGAAACATTAACAATCCTATCACTTTCTTGGCAACATTTACTTATTGTTGTACTTATTCTTTTAATCCTTTTCGGAGGTAAAAAAATCCCTGAACTGATGAGAGGAATGGGTTCCGGAATCAAGGAATTTAAAGATGCTGTAAAGGAAGATGATAAAAAAAGTACTGAAAATCAGAATAATCAAAATCCTTCTAATTAAAAATTAAGTAGAATGTCTTTTGCTGAAACAGCTTGGTCAGTTTTTCAAAAAGCTATTGAGGATTATCATGTAGCGGATAATGTAGATGCACCTCTTAAAAACCCTTTTGAGGAAAACAATTTGGAACATTTTTTGTATGCTAAGAATTGGATTGATACCGTTCAATGGCATTTAGAAGACATTATTCGTGATGAAAACATAAGTGCACACGAAGCTCTGAAAATCAAAAGAAGAATTGATAAATCAAATCAGGAACGTACCGATTTAGTAGAGTTTATTGACGCATGGTTTTTGAATCGATACAAAAATATTTCTTCGGATGAAGAGGCAAGAATCAATACAGAAACTCCCGCTTGGGCAGTAGATCGTCTTTCGATTTTGGCTCTTAAAATTTATCACATGTCTATTGAAGCTCATCGTGCTTCAGCAAGTGAAGAACACCGAAATAAATGTTTAGATAAATTAAATGTTCTACTTGAGCAAAAAATCGACTTAAGTAATGCTATAAATCAATTATTGACTGATATTGAAAACGGTAAGGTTAGAATGAAAATATACAAACAAATGAAAATGTATAACGATGAAAGTCTTAACCCAATCCTTTATCAAAGTCAGCAGAAATGAATAAAAGGATAATTTTTGGCATTGTACTCATTCTTATAAGTTTTATTTCTTGTAATGCGGAAAAGATTAATCTTTCTCCTGTTTCCGGATTGGATGATAGTACAAACAAATATCGTAATACAAATTTCACTGAAAGAGTTGATCAAATTAATTACGCTGCTGAAATTACCAATCTTATTTCCACCCTTCCAAAATTTAAAAATGATGCCGTAAATACTGAAGCTTCAAAACTTAAATATTTTCTAAAGGATTATATTGGCGGCTTAGAAGTTTATAATGTTCGCGGTATGGAAAAAGCATACATCAATTACCAAAAATCCTATAAAAAACTTCAAAAATTGAAATCATATCTTAATTTTGAAGAAGCTGAAGTTCTTAATAGATATTTAGTACGCATAAAAACTAATATGAATATTCTGGAAAGTCAGCATAAAAAGGACACAATTACTACTAACGATTAACTTACAATGATAAAAAAACAGGCGGAATCTAATGTGCCTACAGAATATGGCAACTTTCGAATAATTGCTTTTTCAGAAAATGAAAATGATTGGATACCACAATTAGCACTCGTAGCAGAAAATACTGATTTTTCAAAACCTATAAATGTTCGTTTTCATTCGGAATGTATTACTGGTGAAGTATTTCATTCCAAAAAATGTGAATGCGGACAACAATTGGATGCAGCAATGCAATATATACAGGAAAATGGTGGAATTATTATATATCTTCGACAGGAAGGTCGGAATATTGGAATCATTAATAAATTAAAAGCATATGCACTTCAGGAAAAGGGACTTGATACCGTAAAAGCTAATTTAGAATTGGGACTTCCTGCGGATGATCGAAAATTTGATGTTGCTATTGAGATACTTCAGCAGTTAGGTGTTAAAGAAATTAATCTTCTCACCAATAATCCTGATAAGTTAAAATACGTTGAATCAAGCAACATCAAACTTAATAAAAGAATTTCTTTACAGATGAAGTCTAATGAAAACAGTAAAGAATATCTTAAAACTAAAAAAGAATATTTCGGACATCTTTTGGAAGATGAAACTGAAATTAATGATTAATATAAATCTCTCAAAAAGAATATTTTACAAAATACAAAACCGCCTCTCGGCGGTTTCTCTATTTCAAAAGTTGCTCGGCTACAAAGTCAGGAACCAAAGCATAGTGTGAAACTTTCATACTGATAGTTGCACGTCCGCTCGTTAAAGTCCTCAAATCAGAAATATATCCAAACGTATTGCTCAGTGGAACTTCTGCTACAAAAATCCACAAAATCCTTTTACAGATGGAATAAATTCCTGCGGAATAATGCAAAAAAACCTTTCTAAACAGAAAGGCTTTTGATTTATTAGTGAAATAAAACCAGACTATTTAGAAAAATATTTTGTACTACCCGAATACACTGCTCGGATAGCTCCATTTACTGAGAAAATATTTTTTACTGTTTTCATTTTTTGAAAATTCGATTGCAAAAGTAATATTATTTTTGAAATTCGCAAACTTTAGTAAAATTTTAAATAATATCCAGAAAAAAATTATCTTTGCATCCAGAAAATTATGACAAAACAAAGAGCACATATCAATGTAAATCTATGCGAAAGCCCTTCAATAAAAGGATTATTCGGATATGATTGGATGATATGTAATGAGGCGAAATGTGCTTGCTTTGAAAATTATTTACTGTAAACCCGTAAAAATTTTATCAAAATATTGCAAAAACGCCTCGATTGTCGAGGCGTTTTTTTGTGTTTTTAGAGCAGAAATTATTTAGAATGAAAAAAAACAACCATAAAACTGAAAAATTTTTAAACAAAAATGAACAATTAATAAGAAAATAAAGAGTGATAAGTAACCCGATGAGAGACAGTCATTTAGGTATTTAGAGAATCTGCAAAATATTGCGGACAGAAATTTTTTATTCTAAAAATTGATTGTAAATTATTGATTTTCAAATATTTAAATCAAAAATAAGTTTGCAGGTTAAAAAAAATCATATTTACTTTGCAACCGAAAATTGAAAGCAACAAGTTTTCAACCTTTCAAAAAAAATCTTTAAAAAACAAGAAAATAAAATGAAACAATTACATAATATATCAAATTTATATTCAAGACAACACGGTACAGAACCGATGTGGAAAGGATATGCTTGTGTTATTCTTCTTGATAGTGAATTTGTGAAAAAAAGGTGCTTATATACGTAGGTCTCTCATGATCTGGTACGTCTAAATATAAAGCGCCTCCCAAAAAGAGGCGCTTTTTTTATGGTTTCTTTAGCTTATTTGGTAAAGCGTCGGTTTGTGGCACCGGAGAACAGGGTTCGATCCCCGAAGATACCCAAAGTTAAAAAATCTCATAGCTCAATTGGTTAGAGCACCGGTCTTTTAAACCGGAGGTTGAAAGTTCAAATCTTTCTGGGATTACAAAAAGGTTCCGTAATTCAACAGGACAGAATGTTGGTCTTCTAAACCAAATATAGAGGTTCGAAATACGAAGTATTCGTGAATACCATAAATAAAATATGAAATTCATGAACAATCCTCTCGGAATCACAAAGGTCTATTGAGGTAATGGTTAACCTTCCCGACTGTCTCTCGGGGACTGCGAGTTCGATTCTCGCATAGACCGCAAAGATTTACAAAAAATTTCAGATCCGACTGTCTCTCGGGAAAGAAATTTGAAGTGAATCTCAAAACTGGAAAGATAACGGTGGTTGTTTACCCGCCTTGGACGCGGGAGGTCATAGGTTCGAATCCTATTTTCCAGACAAAAAATGATTTCGTAGCTCAATTGGTTAGAGTATTGGTCTGATACACCGAAGGTTGAAGGTTCAAGTCCTTCCGAAATTACAAAAAAAAGATTCTGTAGCTCAATGGTAGAGCACTGGTCTGTTAAACCAGAAGTTGAAAGTTCGAGTCTTTCCGGAATCGCAGATAACTAAATGTTAATTGTTTCAAAGAGAAAAGAAAAGGTTTGTCAAGAGCAGAAGATCTTTACGCCAAAACCGATATAAAATAGACAAACTTTTCTTTACTCAAAATGATGGTTCGCCGAAGTGGAAGAGTCGGGGCGGTCTGCAAAACCGTTGCATAAGCTGAGTGGGTTTGAATCCCATAACCATCTCAAATAACTAAAATGAGATTAGTTCCGAAGAAAAAGAAAAAGTTTGTCGAGCGCAGAAGTTCTTATATCAAACTAAAAATTAAGACAGACTTTGTTTTTCTTCAAATGAGAAATTAAATGTTAGAAGCTAGAAGTTAGAGATATAAAATGATCCAAAAAACTATCAACCAGCAACTAACATCAAAAAACCGGAAGTACGCCGAAGTTGGAGAGTCGGGGCAGACTGTAAATCTGTTGCATCATTGCTGAGAAGGTTCGAATCCTGCTACTTCCACCAAAACCGCTGATAATGTAATGGCAGCATGCAGGAAATGTACTCTTGTTGTTCAGGTTCGATTCCTGATAGTGGTTTCAAATTGCTCTATTCGTCTAACGGTCAGGACGTCTGCCTTTCGAGCAGAAAACAAGGGTTCGATTCCCTTATAGAGTACAAATTTATAAAAAATAAAAGATAAAAGAAATTTATTAAGTGTCAGAAAATCAGTCATCAATAATCAATCATCTTTTATATAAAAAATAGGTTTAAATGGAAAGGGAAAGGTTTGTCAAGCGCAGAAGATCTTTACAAAAACATTACAGGCATAGTTTATAAATATAGACAAGCTTTTCTCAGACCTAATTTTATAAATGCTGAACGATAAATTATAACTGATGAAAACGCTATGCTTTAAAATCATTTATCTCTTATCAATTATCGTTTATAAAAAACTTGTGGAAATGGCGGAAATGGCAGACGCACTTGATTTAGGCTCAAGGTTTTGAGGGTTCAAATCCCTCTTTCCGTACAACAATTGCCTCTCTATTCCAATTGGCAGAGAAAACGGCTTTAAACCCCGTAAAGTCCCAGTTCGAATCTGGGGAGAGGTACAAAAATGTAATTGATAAATCATTAATGATAATTGACGAAAATATACAGTTAGAATCATTTATAACTTATCAATTATCATTTATAAAAACTTGGAAGAGTGGTGTAGCAGGTCTGCACGTTAGTCTGAAAAACTAAAGGTACAGGTTCGATTCCTGTCTGTTCCACGAAAATATAATTGATAGGTCATTAATGATAAATGATTAATCTGGGAAATAAATCAATTATCGCTCATCATTTTATCAATTATAATAAAAACTGATTCATAGTGTAATTGGTCAGCACACAAGACTTTGACTCTTGTAGTTTAGGTTCGAGTCCTAGTGAATCAACAAAACTACTCCGATAGTGTAATGGCTGCATCTCAGTCTCCAAAACTGATGGTATTGGTTCGAGTCCAGTTCGGAGTGCAAAAGCCAAATAAACAAGGATATGAACAATCCAGTTTGGAGTGCAAAAAAAGTGAACGGTCAATAATGAATTTAAAGATTGACATTTTACAATTAATTGATTAACAAATTAAATAAAACAAACTTAAAACATGTAGAAAAAATGGAAACGCAACAACAAGTATGGCAAAACATGACAGGGAAAATTTTCCATAACTCTATCACACAGCTGGTAGAAGAAGCCATCATCCGCGAACAGGCAAATGGACACCGACTGAAAGTATGTGTGGGTTCAGACTCTCACGTTTATGGTGATGCTATTAATTATGCTACGGCAGTTGTCTTTATTCGAGAAGGAAAAGGAGCGTTTACCTTTATCAGAAAAGAAAGAGAAATACAGACTATCAGTATCAAAGAACGTATGCTGAACGAAGTGAACAAATCCGTAGAAATAGCTTATGCAATCTGCTCTGTTTTGGACGCTTATGGTGTGGAAATGGAGGTGCATGCAGACATTAATACCGATCCTGATTTCAAATCCAACGTCGCTTTGAAAGACGCAATGGGATACATTCTGGGAATGGGATATGTATTCAAAGCAAAACCTTATGCATTCGCAAGTTCCAATTGTGCTGATATGATGGTATAATAAAGCTGGAAGCGGGATGAAGGAAGATGGAAGTTTTTTGAAAACATATATAAACTTTCTGCATCTAGCTTCCATCTAAGAAAATAAAAAAATGTTAAACCTTTAAAAAATAAGAATTATGAGACGAGAAGTACTACAAAGATTCCTTATGAACACTGATGAAACAGGAAGATTCATTGTAAAATCTTCCGTCACAGAAATCACGTATTTCGTAGAACCGCTTTACACGGGAAAAACGGCAACTTGGGGTGACTTAAATCCCGCCACTAAACAGCTCGAAGGAAATTACGGAAGTAAAAACACAGGCGCTGTAAAAGAAAGAGAATCCT
>NZ_JBXUGL010000036.1:0-30005 GCF_057180505.1 Chryseobacterium sp. HNCC26DJ241
ATAAATTTTGGCTAAAGCCAATTTTTTTCGAAAAAACAAGCGGGCTAAAGCCCGCTCCTATTGATTTTATATTAATTTCTATAAAAATTACTTTTTTACAGCAGTTACTACTTGTCCTTCCAATTTTGTAATATTATCAAAAATCTGTTTAAAAGCGGGATAATATTCTTTCGGGAAAACAGAATCATCAATTGTAGTGGTCGCTTCCACAGAAATTTTATTTCCTTCCTGTGTTACCATATAAGCATATTGAATAGAATCATCATCTGTTCTGAATTTTTTAGATTTTGGAACATTTTCAAAAACATAACCTTCCGGAAGTGTGATGGTTATTTTTTTTATTTTCTTGTTTCTGGTAATAAATTCCAAAGGTGCTTTTCTCTCCTGAGTTTGATTATAGGAATGGTTCTGAGTATAAAGAAAAAGCATAGGATTGAAAACCAATTTGTTCCCAATTGCATCTACAAAAGTATCCGAATTGAAATCAAAACTCGTTTCAAAATCGTCATTATCCTGAAGTCCGGATGTAATATTGGTGAACGGGAATTTGTATTTGTCCTTATATTCTTTCTGGAAATTTTCTTTATTTTCATCATACATATTGTTTACCATCATCGCATAAAGATGAGTATCTCTATCCGAAAAATGCCCTTCAAAAGTTCCTTCAGGAGTCATTTTTGCATCCACTGTTAAATATGTTTCACTAACTCCAGGATACAAAATATTGATCTGTTTCGCTTCTTTTTCTGTCATGATTATTCCATAGTAATTCAATGCTTTTGGAGAAATCATATTAATTTTGGATAACTTGGAAGTTCCATCTAAAAGATAAATATTACCACCATCTTCAAAACTTGCAAGCACAAAATTTAATTGAGCAAGAGACGGATTATAGGAAAGTAACAAACCTTTTTTCACTGTAGACAAGACAACCGGATTGGCTTGGATATTTGCACTTTTCAAAAGCATTGTAAGTAGAAGATTGACCTCTGCTGCATTTCCGACTTTTGTAGTAAGAAGGTTTTTAATTCCTTTATCTGTTACTACCTCGTCTTCTTTATTATAAGTATAATTTTTCTGAACGAATTTTAATATTGCTGCTGCTCTTTCCTGAGTATTTTTAATGTCTTTAATATCCTGAGGAAGAACTTCTTTTACAAGATTATCTTTTTTCAGCTGATAGCCAAAATCATCATGCTCGTATAATTTTTTTCTGACATCATTCCAAGTTAAAGCATACTGTTTTAATTCTGTTTTGGTCATTATAGAATTAAGTTCAGCTCTCAGTGCAGTTCTATAATTATTATTATTCAAAACAAAATCTTCATCTTTATACGCCTTAAGATTTTCATATCCAAATCTGTAAACCTGATACTCTCCTCCGTAAATAATATCTTCTTTCACAACTCTATGAGCCGGAGTAAGACTTCCTTTGTAATTGATATTATATCCTAATACTTTAGGTGTATCAAAAACAAATTCTACATATTTTACAGGAATTTCATCTTCCATATATGTAACCGGTGTTGAACCCCAAAAAGGTGTAAGTATGCTATATGAATACTCTACAACTGAACCATCCTTTACATTAGGAAAAGCAAATTTTGTAACGGTATAGTTTTTATCCTCTTTGGATTTGTACTTAGAATCGCTGTCTACTTTTGTAGAAACCACTTTTCCGTTTTCATAATTATATGTGTAGGCTTTTAGTCCGCTTAAAGTTTCACGGGAACCGTGAGTATCATCATATAATGAAATTTCATGATCTAAAAAATCTTTTGCATTATCTTTTTTATAAATTTTCACACGGCTGATCACATCTGTATACAAATATCCGTTATAATCAATTCTATAATGATAAGAACGATATAGTACTTCAGCAGGAGCTTCCGCATCTATTTTAGGTTTTGTATTGGAAACATCTTCATCCGTTAATTTAGGAATATCAAGAAATTTGTGTTGTGCAAAAAATAAACTGAAGCTGAAACTCAACAGAATAATTAGGGGTTTTTTCATTTATAGTTTTTTAATTAAAATTTTCGTGTTATCTATATTTGCTGCTTTCTTTCTAAAAGCTGCATAATCTTTGAACTTTTCTTTAGGATAAAGTCCTTTGTTTATGGTAAGAATCCGATGAACCAAAAGTTTTTCATTCTTCAGTTCAAAATTCATAGAATATGATCCGAATTCGCTGGAAAAATTTACAGATTGTGGAATTTCAGAAAATTTGAAACCTGATGGAGCACTATATTCCACAGTATAATCATCCTGATATGGAAAATACATCTCAAAAGGCAATACTCTTTCTTCATTCAGGCTAACCATTGAAGTTTTTCCGAAAGGCATCACAGGAAAGAAAATATCTTCTCCTAATTTTTTTGAAAAATCATTTGCTTTCAGATTGATGGAGAAAGAAGTTTCCGCATTATCCCTATTGTTATCTAAGTTTTCTACAGTAACCTCGTTTATTTTCAAATTATAATAATTGTCTTTTACCCAATCTTTAAGTTCATCATTTTTCAATCCAAGTAATCGCAAAGAAAAATCGTACTGACCACCTGTATACAAAAATTTCACATTGGAACTGATACTTGCATCTGCATTCAGTTTTATCTGGGCATTCATTACTTCCTTACTTTCTTCAGGCTTATAAACAGGAGTGTCAATAATTTCAATTCCATTCTCTTTTACAGCTAATACATTACGATTATGCGAAGTATACGATAAATGGTTGAATGCAATTTTTTGTGAAGTATTTTCTAGCCAAATATTTCCTTTTTCACTTGGAACCATTAGAATTACGTGGTTTCCATTAAGCTCCGGAAAATTTTTATCAAATTTCAGCTCGGTTCGGTTATCATAAATGACAGCATAATGAGAATTAATTCCTGCTGCTGTAAGAAGTGTTCTCATATAATTGGTAAGAGCCTTACAATCTCCATATCCTTTTTGTGAAACTTCACTTGCAGGCATTGGTTTCCAACCGCCAATTCCCATAGAAATCAGTACATATCTTGTTTTATTTTGCATATACTGATATATTTTTTTTACTTTTTCCGAAGTAGTTCCTGATAAATTGAGAGATGCTATTTCTTTAGAAATTTCGGGAGTTACTTCTGAAGACGGTTGTAATAATTTACTGTAATACCATTTTCCAAAATTGTCCCAACTTGAAAGATCACCTTGTTTTCCTGCCAGTGTAAAAGATTCCGGAGAAAAATCCACATTCGGAACTAAATAAGAAATAGTGGGAGAAAACTCTTGTTCTTTAATAGCCGGAATATTTTCATAGCTATATTCTGAAATATTTCCCGATTCCGAAACTTTTACTTTTCCAAATTCATTATCAGAAACTTTCGTTCTTATTTTGATTCCGGAATTATTTACAATTTTGAAATCGCTTTTCTGAAGAGAAACACCAAATGAACGAAAAGGTGAAAAATTATTAATACTAATCGTATTAGAAGTATGCGTTTCGTATATTGTTTCCACAGTGAAAGGGTACATGGTAGAAGTTGGATTCAGTACCAAAACTCTGTCATCTACATATAAAGCTCCGCTTCTATTGTACGTAAAATCTGAGAAATCTTTTTTCGAATAACTTTTCATCAGTTTTCCAAAAGAGTCATATAAATTCACTTTGATATTATTCACTCTTGTTTCCGGATTATAATGAATTACAACCGAAGAGAAATCATCTCCACCTTTATCTAAAATAGTGACGGCATATTTTTGTTCAATATCCAGATCATCGATCGATTTTAAGGTATAAATCTGCGATTCGTCACGAATAACAGCGTGAGCATTCTTTTTTAAGTCTTCTGAAATTTCCGTTACGGAATAATTTTGAGAAAATACTGCTTTTACAAACAGTAAAGAAGTAACGACAAAAATTTTCTTCATTTATTATTTTCCATTTTCAGAAGAAACAAAAACTCTTTGTCCTAATTCCTGATCGAAAAGATACAATGCGGAAGGATTATCTACAACCATTTTGATTTTAGTGACCAACTGGGAAGCATTAGCTTCTTCTTCCACTTGCTCATTCACAAACCATTGAAGAAAAGATACCGTTGCAAAATCGCCCTCATCATTTGCATTTTTCAGGATATTGAAAATACTTTGTGTAACTACCTTCTCATGTTCCAATGCTTTTTCGAAAATTTCTGTGGCATTTGCAAATTCATGTGGTGGTTTCGGAATTTCACCTATTGTAATATCTCCGCCTACATCTACCAGATAATCAAACATTTTATCAGCATGCATCAGTTCTTCTTTGCTCTGCACACGGAAATAATTTGCAACTCCGTCTAAATCTTTGGAGGAAAACCATGCAGACATAGAAAGATAATATTGTGCAGCATATTGTTCTTTAGCAATCTGATCATTTACAAGTTTTCCAATTTTATCGCTTATCATTTTTTTAATTTTTAGTGTATATTTTGCAAAAATAAAAAGAAAAAAGCGGAAAAAAAATTCCGCTTCCACTAAAAAATATAATTATGAACTAATTATTCTTCGTTCTTAAAAATTATTCAGATCTCTGAACTCTCTTTCTCTCAATCATTTTTTCTTTTCTATCATGCATTCTTTCTGCGCGTATAGTTTGCCATTTAGCATATTGTTCCGGAGTAAGGATGGCTTTCATATCATTGTCCATTTGCTCTTTATTTTTCTTCATTCTATCCATTTTCTCCATTTTGTGAGCTTGCGCTTCTTCCATCCTCTTCTGATGAAGTTCTTTTATCTGAGCTACTTGTGCATCGGTAAGAGCCAATTGCTCTTTCATTTCTTTCAATTTTTCTTCATGTCTTTGCTGCATTTCAGCTCTATCCATTTTTTTCATTTCGGTTTGCTGAGCCATTGCAAAAGTTCCTAATCCAACAAGTGCTAAACTTAAAACTAATTTTTTCATTTTGATATTATTTAATTGTTATTTATTCTTTTGATATATATATTTTTAGAGAGTTAAATCTCAGAATTATAAAATTTGTTAAAATTACATTTTTATTTTAAAATCCCTGTTTAAAAGCAGATCAAAACTAGCTTTGATATGAATTTCAGAAATTTAATGATTTACAAATCTTTGCCCTGAAGAACGATTATTCTGCGGAGCTGATCTTTTTTCATTTGAATTTCTGTTTGGCTGCATTCTTTCATTTGAGTCTTGAGATTTTCTAAAACCACCCCAATTATTATTTCTTGGAGTATTATTTTGATTGGACTGCGGAGTATCAATCTTGTCTCTACGATTTTCTTCAAAATTTCTATGATTCCCTTCAAATCTTGGAGTATTATTTCTCTGTGGTGCAGAATTTCGGAATCCTCCGGAATCTCTAAAACCATTATCTCTGGTATTATTCCAACTTCCATTTCCCCCATTTCTTGGAGTATCCTTGAATCCAATTCCTGCTCTTGAATTATAAGACCAACCGTTGTTCAGATGATATTGATGCCTGTCAATTTTATAAACATTGATGTTGATATTTCTGTATCTTGGCTTTACACATACAACTGGACGATAGTGTTTTATCCTATAATTTTGGTAAAATACCACCGGATTATATCCATGATAATATGTATTCTGGAATACCACAAAAACTTTTGGTCCTAAAATTTGCTGAAGTGCATAAAATCTATCATAATACCATCTGTCAGGATTATATCGGTAATAGTTGTTCCAGACATTAAATGTAGGATACATTTCATTCAGATAAATGATTTGCCGAATTTGCCAAGGTGAAAGTCTATATTCAACAAAAAAATGATTCCAATTAATATCAATAATACTTTTTTGGTAATCATTATAATAATTATTATAAAAATCATCCGTATAATAATCAGAAGGGTATTCATAATAATAGTCGTCGGGAAAATAATATTCATCATCGTTATCAGAATAATATCCGTCATTATAGTTTCCATTTGTTGGATAATAATCCGGGTAATTTTGCGCAAAGACAAAACTTCCAAACATCATCACCATCCCAAAAATTATTTTTTTCATTTTCTTAAATATTTTTTTAGTTAAAAAAATTCAATATTGAAATCTGGTAGTTGGATAGTGATAAAAAAAAGAAGTTAAATTAAAAATCTAACTTCTTTTAAAAATTTATTTAAAGCATTGATAATCAATATGAATTATTTTCGTCCGGAATCATTTATCCAGCTTGAAATTTTTGCATTGAAATTTTCTTCTGCTTTCAAATCTTCCAATTTCAGATGCATTCTGTATCTCCAATAATGTGGAAAAACAGCAGGATCATTGATTCTCTCATCATTCATATTTGGATTTACAAGAGTGTGGTCTGTTGCTAAAAATTCCTGAATCGGGAAAATCGCCAACATAGCATCATTATACAAATGTTGTTTCATGATAATTTCTGCAAGCGATGGGTGAAGTTCCCAAGGTGCAGTTCCGTGCTGATTAAGCTGTGAATTGAAATATTTTTGTGTAAAATTTCTGTTTTCATGCCACCATTGTCTAAGTGTAGAACTATCATGCGAAGAAGCCGTAACTACATTTAAATAACTTGCATTTTTAGGATCATACCAAAGAATATTTTCTGAAGGCATTCTTTGAACTTTTAAAGCAGTAATTGCCAATCTATCCATCACCAAAGGAACACAATCCGGAACCAATCCCAAATCTTCTCCGCAAATAAGCATCTCCGTAGAATTCAGAATTACAGGAAGTTTTTCCATTGCACTTTGATACCAGAGTCCGTCTTGTCTTTCAAAGAAATAATTCAGATAAAGCTCATGCAAAGTTTTTTTCTCCCAATCTGCAAGATATTTGTAAGAATCGGTTTTATTAATATTAAATCTTGGATGATAAACCGTAGCTCCGTCTCTCTCTTCTGCAAGAAAAAGTACATTTGCACAAAGAGAAATCAGTTTTTCTTCTGCCCATGGATGCGGATGTTTATCAAAATGATCTCTTAGTTTTCTTTGAGTATCAAATTCTTCTTTGAAACTGTATGTTCCGTTGAAATGATTATTCATAAACTCATTGTGAATAACATCTCTTTGATCGCCAAAATAATCCCAAAGAATCTGATCGTTGATATACGGTTTGCAATAACGATCATAATTGAAGTGAATATTTCTAGCATTGAATTCTTCAAGGGTAACCGGAACAGCTGGGTAAAAATAACCTAAAATTCCCTGCGTTGCAGAAATCGGCATTCTCCAGATTCTGAAAAATCCGAGAATATGATCTATTCTCATGGCATCGAAATATTGTTCCAATGCTTTGAAGCGGTTTTTCCACCACTTGTAGCCATCAGCTTTCATGGCTTCCCAATTGTATGTTGGGAATCCCCAGTTTTGTCCTAAATCTGTAAACTGATCTGGTGGTGCTCCTGCTTGAAAATCCATTCCGAAAAGTTCAGGCTCTGTCCATGCCTCTACAGAATATCTGTAAATTCCGATTGGTAAATCACCTTTTACAGAAATACCCAAACTGTGAGTGTAATCTATCGCGTCTTTCAGCTGAAGATGCAACTGATACTGAATCCATGCATGAAGCATTGCCACTTCATATTCTTTACTTTTTGGAGAGAAAAATGGCGATACTTTTCCTGCAATATATTTTTTATGAGTTTTCCACTCGTTGAAATTCGGAGTTTTATATTTGTCTCTTTGAACACAGAATGCAGAATATGGAAGCAACCACTCTTCATTATCTTTTATGAACTTTTTGAAATTTCTGTCTTTCAGAATCGTTTCTTTATTTTCATTGAAAACCGCAGTTGCATATTTCCATTTTCCGGAAATAACCTGTTCATAATCAATTAAACTAAGTTTATTTAATTCTGCTTTTTTATCCTGATACTCTGTTTCTAATTTTTTTGAAAGTTTGTATTCCAAATTATCAATAGAAAGATACTGAGGATGAAGCGCATACACCGAAATTGCAGCATAAGGATAAGAATCCGTCCAAGTATAATTAGCAGTAGTATCATTAATCGGAAGAATCTGAATAACTCCAAGATTGGTCTCTTTTGACCAATCTGCCAATGCTTTCATGTCTGAAAATTCTCCGACACCGAAACCATTCTCGCTTCTCAGGGAAAATACAGGAACTGCCACTCCTGCTGCATGATACAATTCAAAAGATTTATATTTGAAAAAATGATCTGCTTTTATCTGAAGTATGTTTTTGTCAGAATTTGGAAACGCCCATCTGTTTTCGCCATATTCTACATCAAAAACATTTCCCGAAGTTTCATCCATGATTCCATACTTATACTCGATAAGCTGATTTTCAGGGATTTCCACTGCTACTTCCCAAACTCCATAGTCCGTTTGCGACATTGGAATGGTTCTCAGATATTCCCAATTTCCTAAAGATGGTGTATTTCCAAGAAGTACTACCTTCCAATTCGGATGATAAAGAGGAGCCTCTATTCTGAAAAGGTGCGTATGTTTTTTCAATACCGAAACCTTCTCTTGTTTAAAACCGCTTAGTTTATTTTTTAATATCTTATTTGTAAGATAGTTTTCAGGAAAATTTTTCAGATTCCATACATCAAAAATCTGAAATTCTTTATAATTGTGAGGAAACTCCAATTTGTGTTCTACAAATTCTTCATCCAGAATTTTACCTTCTGTATCAGTAAGTTGGTAGCGATAAGCAATATTTTTTGAATAAAAATCAACTTCAGCCTTCCAATTACCTTTATCGGTGTAAATAAGCTGGTGAATTATGGGTTCCTGACCTTCTTCAGCTACTAAAACCTGTAGTTTTTCTCCAAATTTTGTTAAAAAATTAATATTAAAATATAATTTCATGAAGTTTATTTTTCAGCAGCAAATGTAATAATTTTTAATTTAAGTAAATTTTCATCTTATTCATTGAAAATCTGTTGATTACAAAGCCATTATTAAAACAAGCAATGATGCAAAAAAACCTTTTCAATATTTTTGAAAAGGTTTTCCTTGTACTAAGTTAATTTGAATTATTCAGTAACAAGAATTTTCTTGGTTATTAATATTTTACCCTTGTCATTTAAAACATTCACGATATAAACTCCTGTATTCAGGAATTTCAAATCTAATTTTTGTACATCTTCACTATTTGCGTTATATGATTTTCTGAATACACTGATTCCAGCTGCATCCAAAACTTCTACAGACACAATTCCTTTAGTGTCTTTACCAAATTTTATATTAGTATAACCTTCGTCTACTTTTGTCGGATAAATGTTGGTTTTATTAGTATCGACAGCAATTAGTTTTTTAGAATTCACAAAATGATTACTTGCTAAATCATAAATGTGAAGATTAATATTACCTGCTGTTGGAATCGCCTGAAAGGTTTCCAAATCTACTTTATAAAAGTTACCGCCTTTTGCACTTGCTACTATTATTTCTCCATTCTTATTTGCGGCTACACCATTCAAGGTATAATTTTCCGGAAGCCCTTTGATTGTACCCAAAAATGTAGCTCTTTTATCCTGCAACGAAACTTTAAAAATATTGCCAAACGCTGAAAAAACATACAGATTACCATCGTCATCTGCAACCATGTCTCCACCAAAACCGGTATTCATTTTCGAAATAAGATTTTCTCCGTTTGACGGATCATCAGAAATATTTCCTAAATCTTTAACGGCATATTTTCCTGCTTTTCTGGAAATTTGTAAAAGTTGAGAACCGGAATTGGTCATGGCATATATATTTCCATCCGCACCTAAAGTCATTCTTGTAAAATGCGAATTGACATCACATGCTGATGTTTTTACAACACCACTTTCAATCAGTATCAATTCTTTTGTCTTAATATCTAAAGCATAAATATTAGTAGAATACAACGGCATATAAATCAGCTTGTTTTTTCCATCAAATGCAAGCGTTGCCATAGAACTTGACTGAGCATGATTATACGATTTCTGATCTTCTGACACCTGCATATTACGAACTTCCGAAAATACTACAGGCTTAGATTCTGTATTTAGGAAAATTTCTCCGGAAATACCTCTTTCTACATCCAAAGCCCGAAAATCATTGAAAACTATATTTGGAACATCCTTTCCGGAAAGAGCAAAAAAATCTTGCTGTGCAAATGAATTAATCCCTACGCAAAGTAAAATTAAAGGAAATAAACTTTTTCTCATATACTATATTTTAAAATGAAACTTCTTTTAAAAACTCATACTAAATTAACACTTTTTTAAAATAAAAAGCAAGACCTCAATTCATTTTATATAAAAAAAACAAAAAAATATAAGAGCTTTATAAAATAGCATCGAAACTGCACTGCATAAAAAAACTTTGTCAAAGGCAGTAACCTTTGACAAAGCGAATTTCATATTTTTCTAAAAAATTTAGTTTAAAAGATCAATTCAAGACATACGTTGTACCGTCTCGACCATCTTTCAGTTCTATCCCTTCGCTCAAGAGACGATCTCTGATCTGATCGGAAAGCTCAAAATTTTTGAGTTTACGAGCCTGATTTCGAAGTTCTATTAAAACCTGAAGCGCCTGATCCAGCTTTTCATTATTATTTTCTTCCATATTTTGTAAACCAAGAACATCATAGACAAAAGCATTCATCAAAGCTCTAAATTCCTTCAAATCTTCTGTAGAAATTTTTTCTTTTCCATCTTTCAAAGCAAAAATGAATTTTACTCCCTCAAATAAATGGGAAATCAATATTGGTGAATTGAAATCATCCGTCAATGCTTCAAAACATTTTTCTTTCCAATCATTTAGATTGATGGTTGATGGTTGATAATTAATGGATTCACTATTATTTGCTAATTCTAAACCGTTAACTAATTTCATTGCTTCCATTAATCTTTGAAAACCTTTTTCTGCTGCCACCATTGCATCATTAGAAATATCCAACACACTTCTGTAATGCGCCTGCATAAAGCAGAATCTTACCACAGATGCATGAAATGGTTTTTCAAAAAAATTGTTTTCTCCATTTACAAGTTCCATCGGAAGAATATAATTTCCGGTGGATTTGCTCATTCTTTGCCCGTTCATTGTCAGCATATTGGCATGCATCCAATAATTTACAGGTTTTGTTCCATTGCAGGCTTTTCCCTGAGCTACTTCGCATTCGTGATGTGGAAATTTCAAATCCATTCCGCCTCCATGAATATCAAAATTATCTCCCAAATATTTGGTACTCATTGCAGTACATTCTAAATGCCAACCCGGAAAACCTTCACCCCAAGGTGAATTCCAACGCATAATATGTGCAGGAGAAGCCTTTTTCCAAAGTGCAAAATCTTGAGGGTTTTTCTTTTCATCCTGACCATCTAAATCGCGAGTATTAGCAAATAATTCTTCAATATTTCTTCTGGAAAGTTCTCCATAATTCAGTCCGCGTTTATTATATTCCAAAACATCAAAATATACCGAACCATTGCTTTCATAGGCAAAACCGGTGTCTATTAATTTTTTGGTCAGTTCTATTTGTTCCAAAATATGCCCAGTTGCAGTAGGTTCAATAGTTGGTGGAAGCAAATTGAAACCATCCAAAACTTTATGAAAATCTACCGTATATTTTTGCACAATTTCCATAGGCTCTAATTTTTCCAGCCTCGATTGTTTTACAAAACGGTCGTTATTGATATCTCCATCATCCGTTAAATGTCCTGCATCAGTAATATTTCGAACATACCGAACTTTATATCCCAAAAAAGTGAGTGCTCTATAGATAAAATCAAAAGACATAAAAGTGCGCACATTTCCAAGATGTACATTGCTGTAAACGGTAGGTCCGCAAACATACATTCCGACATTTCCTTCAAGAACAGGTTTGAATATTTCTTTTTCTCCAGAGAGAGAGTTATATATTTTTAGTTGCATTTTTAAAAATTCAAAATTTAAGGTTTAAAGTTCTAGATTTTTCCAAATAAAACTTTGTCAAAGATTCTAAACTTTGACAAAGTGATCCCATTAACAACAAATAATTGTTGCAATAAATATCTGAAAAGAAACTTTTTTAAATTTTATCATTGTTTAAATTTATTACATTAGATTTTGCAGTTCCAATGTCATCTCTTAAAATAAGAATATTTTTATAAAATTCCGTTAATACACGGTTACCCCCTATATTCGAGTAGTCTGTATTTGATTTTATCAAAGAAATTAATTCTTCTTCAAATATATTTAAATCTCCAAATTCTTCTTCGAGATCATTAAGATTTAAAGGATAACCATTAGTCAAAGCAACTTTTTCCATATCCTTTCTTTCAAAGACTTTAATCAGCAAATCATAAATTTCAAAATCCTGAACTTTAATTTCAATTGTTCCCTCTTCAAAATTATATTTAACAAGAATATTTTCATTTGTTTGAGGAAAAATTTCAATAAAATTCTTTTCATTTTTAATTATAATCACATTCTTATAATAAGACACTTCATGTTTATATCTTTCTGAAAGTAATCTGATATTTTTCTTAATAATTTGTGAAATCATTTCTTAATCCAACTTTGCATGACTTCCTACATAATGCAAAAATTCTTGCCTTGTAATCGGATTGGTACGGAAAATTCCACTAAGCTCTGCTGTAATGGTAGAACTTGCCGTATCTTTTATTCCTCTGCAATTTACACATAAATGTTTTGCATCAATAATACAGGCAACATCTTTGGTTCCTAATGCTTCTTTTAAAGCATCAACAATCTGCATTGTTAAACGTTCCTGAACTTGCGGACGCTTTGCATAATAATCCACAATTCTATTGATCTTGGAAAGACCTATCACTTCTCCATTAGAAATATAGGCAACGTGTGCTTTTCCAATAATGGGCAGAAAATGATGCTCACAAAAAGAATATACCGTAATATCTTTTTCCACAAGCATTTGGCGGTATTTATACTTATTGGAAAAAGTGGAAACTCCGGGTTTATTTTCAGGGAGAAGCCCTCCGAAAATTTCATTTACATACATTTTAGCTACCCGTTTTGGTGAATCTTTCAGAGAATCATCCGTCATATCCAATCCTAAAGTATACATAATCTCTCCAAAAAGTTTCTCAATTTTTTCGATTTTTTCCTCTGTATTCAGATCAAATGCATCTTTACGAATTGGAGTATGCTCCTTTCCTGTAAATATATCATCGTCATTATCAATAAAATTATCCATCTTTTATTTTAAACTGCAACAAAATTAATGAATATTATAGAAAAAAATAACAAAAAAGACTGCCTCAACGAGACAGTCTTTATATTAGTTTCCTCCTGATCCTCCAAATGTGAACGTGGCTGTTAAACCTGCCCGCATTGTGGACATTGGAAAAGCTGTTGAAATCTTATATTTTGTAAGTAACTGATCGTAGAAAAATTTGACATTAAAATTCTGAGAGATATTATAATCCGCAGAAAGTTTGATGCTCGTCATTTTCTGTCCTCCTGTTATTTGTGTATCAGATGTGTTTTGAGAAATTGTAGTAATACTGGTCTCACTATCTCGTAAAGAGAAATCTCCACGAATATTAAGATCACTTTTTACAGTTCTGGATTTTCCTTTAAAGTTTATTTTTAACGGAAGATCTTTGATAATGTAACCAAAACCTATAATATACTCTTTTCCAATATCTTCAGTAAGAGTCTGATTTACCAATCCAAGTATATACGATCTGTCTCTATTATACTGAACTCTAAACTGCATATTATTTCTCATCGTAACATCAGCTCCGAGAAGTGGTGCAAAAGTTTCTACATATCCTACTTGTGAAAAAGTATACGGATTATATTTATTACCAAAAGCATCAAATTCTGAAGTTCCATTATTCAACCAATTATAATGATCGATACTTGTTTGGATTCCATTTGCTGTATACGTAGAAGTATAGGCATGAAGAACATCAAATTTTGAAAAATAATGATTCACAATTGGGATATTTTTCAATCCGGAATAGGTGATTCTCCAATTCGGAAGTGGCAATCCTGATTTTTTCGGGTTATCCATAGTTTTTGGAGATTTTCCTTCCAAAGCAGCTTGGAATGCCGGAATCAAAATATAAGCATTGGACAAACCATATCCTTTAACATAACCATCCGCTTCTGCTACACCAAATGTTTGAGAAATAGCTTTAGCATTGGCAACTATACTTTCATAAATAGATTTTCTATCAGAAAATGCCGTCTTGAAAGTCCATGCTGTTTTGGAATAAGTAATTAAATCCGTACCAAATGAAAAATCAAACTGCGAAGTTGTAGGATTAGCATCTACATTATAACCTCCCTGGGTGAAACTACGATTATAATTTTTCAAAATATTAAGATCAATTCTGAAATCATTGATCGGCATAATCTGAAGATTTCCGGTGAGATTTTGGTTTGACATCTGTGTATATGCATCCGTCATGTATGGAGAATTCGATATCCATCCTTTTTCAATGATTGTTCTCCTAATATCAGCTTGTGAACCTAACAAGAATCCAAATGTAGGCCCTCCTAAAGTTTGTCCATAACCATACCAATTCGGAGCTGAAAGTAATCCCGGAAGTACCGTTCCATTATTTTCATTATAGGAAATATCCAATTGCTTTATGGAAGTAAGCGCATAAGCTACACTCTGAATTGGAGTAAGTTTGTTCTTAAATTTATATGATTTAAAACTTTTCTTTTTGTTCTTTTTCTGCCAAGCAGTAGTATACACATTATTGAGAGAGTCAATTTCTTGCTTACGCTTCTGCATCTTCTCATTGATTTTTTGGAAGTATTTGAACTTGCTGAAAAATTTCGGAATATCTACCGTAGAAGTTGCTACAATATTATTGGTATTCTGCCCTATACTTCCCAAACTTTCTACTTGGTTGTTGTCAGGATTTACAAATCTTGTCATTACTGTACTCCTAGCATTCCAGTTATAGGTAAATCCATAGCCAAGTTCTGCATTAATAAAATCCAGATATGGGAAATATTCGAATGGGAATCTGTAATTCAATTGAACTCTATGATTATACAATACCGGTCTACCTGCACGGAACGGATCCTGAAATATGGAAGAGCTATTCATGTTTGCTACATTTAAATGATCATTAATTGTACGCATTGCTGAATTAATTTCCAATTTCAAAGATTTTGTAAAATTGAATCCAATTCCATATTGCCATCCGAAATAGAAATTTCTATTTTTAATCACATCAAAATCCAAAGCATTAGTTCCGGTAAGGATAGCTTCAATGTTTCTAAACTGAAGTTCGTTATAATTTCTGTCCAATTCTGTTCTGAAAGAAATTCTTGTAGGAATCGGGTTGAAATTAATTTCCTTAAACCATCTCAGATATTTATATGATTTTGCAGTATCGCTCACCAATTTATTAAACGGACGTACTACCCATGGCTTGAAAGAATAATTATAATCTACATAACCACGAAGATATTGACGATAGTTTTTCTTGGTGTACACATCGCGATAATAATCATCATTGTATACTGCCGTTACAGAAACATTTTCTATATCATAGAATTTTGGTTTTTTTGAAGTATTTACCCTTTCCTTGCGCATATTTACCACTCCGATACTTCTTTGTTGTGTATAGGTTCTGGCTACTTTTTTCAGCTGGTCTTTGTTAGGAGCTTTACTGAATTCTACATCATTATCAATCGGATTATATTTTGGATCTTCAATGGTTTGCGCATAAGAATAGTTTACAGGAATTTTCATTCCAACTTTCTCAGGAAGTAATTTATCTACATTCACAGTTGTATTTACACCGAAAGCAGACTGTGCACTTTGGGCTCTTTCAGAAGGTCGTTGCGTAATAGTTCCAAATCCTACTGAAGAATAAGAACCACTTGCATTGACCGTTGCAAAATCTCCAAGATTGAAACTTAAAGTTGCATTTCCTGCATAACCTCCATCGTTTTCGATTCCGGAAAGACGCATTTCATTTACCCATAATACAAGATCTTTTGGACCTGTTGCTTTACCATCTGCACCTGCCAGATTTCTTACTCCAATCATAATGGTGGTCACATTTCCTAAACTTGGTCTTCCTTTTACATAGATTTTTTTATCTGTATCACCATATTCAGCATAAGGATAACGTTCATTTATTTTGTCTATTGCATCTTTGTCTCGCTTAAGTTTTGCGTCTACAAAATTTTGAATATCTAGATCTACCGTATTTTCGGAAGGCCAAATTTCAAGTGGAGATCTTGCATTACTTGCTGTATATTTTAAAGAAGCCTCATATTCATAATAGTTATCTGTAGCATCATTTCCAAAACGGATAAAGAATTTTGCAGTATCATCATATTCTGTACTCGTAAGATTTTTCAAATCTTCTGCATGCACAAAAAGTTTAAGATTTTTGTACCTTCTCATGTCCAGTTGTGTATTTTTGAAAACTCCTCTTGCCGCATTTCCCAAATTTGTTGCTTTCATATAAAGAGAAGCTTCATTCTGTCTTTGAGATCCTGCATTTCCACTCAGTACTTGTCTATCGATTCCTGGAGGAAGAACATATGGTGGCTTGTTCAACGCATTTTCTTCAAGATTTATACTTCCTACAAAAAATTCTTCATTGAGAGCCGGAGTATAAACATCTCCTTCATCAGTTCCCGTTCCTTCTACAGCAATTTTATTAGTATAACTTCTCCAATCGGAACGTACCAAATCAAAGGTTCCAAAACGTAAAGTTGCTTTCTCATCAAAACCTGTTAAAAGCATCCTTGCAAAACGAACATTATTTAGAATATAAGGATCTTCTTTCCCTCCTATACTTGCTTTATCATAATTTTTAACAGGAATTCTGAACAAATACCATTTATTAGTACCTGTTTGCCCATTTTGAAATTTAACCTCAACTTGTTTTTCATCCACAATAAATTTTTCACCAAGTTTCAGTTTATCTTTAGCAAGATCAATCGTATACTGATTATAGTCCTCACTTTGATCAAGATTATAATCCCTGTTAGTATCTTCAGCATCTGGAGTTTGTGTAGCAACTTCTAAACTATTGCTTGCAGAATTTCCTTGTGGATTTCTGAAATATCGGTAGCGTTCTGCAACTGAAGAGGCGAGATTCCCTTGGAACTGATCGGAAAGGTAAAATACAAAGTCATCAGAAGCTGGGTCATTTTGCTGTGTAACAGGATTTATAGCTCCCGTTCCAAACTTTGCAGCTTCGGTAGCATTATCAAAACCGTCATATCCTAAATCCTGAACTGTTCTTTCATCACCTTCCGTAGAAAAAGCATACAATATAGGAAATTGTTTAGGCTGAACTCCCCAATTGGATGTCGTAGTATTGGCTGGAACATTAGGAGTTGGCAATCCGTTTTCGTACAGTAGTTTTCCGTCTTTTAGTACATCTTCAGACATATTTCCTAATTGCAACAAAAGTTTAGGGTTTGTTCCGAGCATATTACCATCTGCATAAGGATCCATCATCCAGAATTCTACATATTCAATATTGGAATTGGTGAAATTAGTTACAGAAATTGGTCTCATCAAACCTGCCCATCTTTGTTGAGTAGTCTCAGAATTGGGGTTTACGTTATAAGGACCTCTTTCCTGCGGATAATAAGTAATATCGAAAGTATTGGTATATAATTGTTCACCAGCAACAAAATCTCTGTTATTGAATAATTCCGAAGTTTGAACTCTTCTGGAAGCATGATTAGAAAGAGTTTGTGCATTAATTCCGCTTGGTGCTTTTCCTCCAACTCCGTAAAATCTCGGGTCAATATTATACCATGAAAGCAAACCTCTTCCGTAGCCATTTGTTAAATCATCATTGATACCGGCATTTGAAAAAACAGCATCATTCTTATTAAACTCCGGTTTGGTTGCAAGACTCCACATTGCCGGTTCTTTCAGGGAAATTTTGGAAGTAGTTTGTTCAAAATCATCAATATAGGATTGATCGTTGATTCCACTATTTGTCCCTGGAATCAGATAAGCGGCTTCTGCCATAAAATTCAGATTGGAAGGCGCTTCTGTATTAATTAAAGGAATTTTATCTGTAAGTCTTGTAAGAAAAGGAAGTTCATTATTATACATTAGGTTGAAACCTGCCATTGTATTGTTTACAGCTTCCTGTCCGTAATTTACTTTTTGTGTAAGCGGAGTTTCGGAGTAATTAACAACTGTAGTTCCTAATGTAAAATGTTCATTGAATTTACGTTCGAGATTCAATCCTAAGAAACGTTTTCTTTGAGTATTGAACGTAAGCTGATTTTCCAAAGAAATATTAATTGCCTGTCCGGATTGCTTAATGGCTTCATTAATAATATTGACCGTTCCGAGCATATAATCTACGGTATAATCAACTCCTTCCGTAAGCTGGGTTCCATTTGCTGTTACTTTCACAGAACCTTGCGGAACATTGATAGCTCCTAAAGAAATTCCGGAACCTTGAGATCCTTTATAGCGCCCTTCGATAGTATAAGCATTTTTAAGTTGGTGTGCCCCAAGTTCATTTTTTTGTTTAGTATACAATTCATTGAAAACAAAATTGGGATCATTGCCTAAAACAGATTGCAAATATGCCCCGAAAGGTTTTGCTTTTGTAAAAATAATTCTGCCATTTTCCGGTTCTACCGTTATTCCTTTTACAAAATCGAAAATTCCATCTCCGGTTGTAGATCCGTCTGTATTGGCATCGCCATTAATATTAAGACGATCCCAGTTCATCAATTTTATTAAAGGAATATCTTGTACAGAAGTATTGGGAAGATAATTTACTTTTCCTGATGTTTTGTCACGGAAATTGATATTCAACATAAAATTTTCCGGGCTGATTTGTAGTGTATTTAATGAGTAAACATTCTTCATCATCAAGTCCCAAGTTGAATATTGAGGCCCGTATTTCGTATTGGATTGAAGCATTTTCAAAATAAGTACCGGGCTTTCCTCAGAAAACTCACCTACTTTGTATACTTTATTATCACCGGTTACGGTATAAGAATAAGCTACAGCCAAAAATTGCTTATCATCCAATCTTTGATTTAAAGATATGTATCCTAATTGCGGATTAAAAGTAAATTCCGAAGGAGATAAACGTTTTGCTCTTTGGCTATAAATAAATTCATCTGAATTGATATCATACGTTTCTGTATTTCCATCCGGAGTAGGAAGAATTGCGCCATTGATTGTATTTAAAGTTTTGGTAGGATCTCGTAAATCGGCTCCTAATGCAACTATACTATTGTATAAATTACTTTGAGAGTTATCCGGAAAGCCAGATGTACCTTCTCCCAAATCTCTAATTCCTAAAATATTTTTTTGTTCACTCAAGTTTCCTGAACCTTGATCAAAAACCCAAGCCTCAATTCTGGTAATATTTATTCTTGAACTTAGAGAAGGATAATTCAGTAATGCCTTATCGTAGTTATCAAGGAAATAATGACCTAAATAATAATGCTGATTATCCTCATAATCGGTAGGAAATAATTTAAAATTATTCATTACACCACCACCTTGAGCAACAATGGTTCTCGCTTCACCCTGCTGTTGGGAAAATACGAATGTTCCAAAGGTTTTTCCAAGCTGGAATTCGGTTTTCAACCCGAATAAAGATTCTGATCCACGAATTAAGCTCGTAGAAAGTGGCAAATTCACATTACCAAATTCTATTTTTTTGATAATTTTATCTTCAGGATCTCTCCCTTTTCCGTCTAATCCTTTGGATTGTAAATCTTTCCAGCTTCCTTTTGCCTGCCACGCAATATTCATTCTGTTTTCAAAAGAAAAACCGCTTTGTGTATCATAATTGGCTTTTAGCTGAAGATTTTCCCCTACTTTTCCTAATATACCCAACTGGATTCTTTGCTGAATATTAATAGCAAAATTGGTTCTATTCTGTGGTAGAATTAATGGGTTATCAATTTTTTGGTAAAGTCCACCAATATCAAATGAAGCAAAACCTTGTGGAATGAGTTCAATTTTATTTCCGCCGAAAATAGTTTCAAAGAGTTTGTTACGAATGGTAATGCTCGGAATCAAGCCTTTTTTCTTGGCATCCGTCTTATCATCTCTATATGCAAGACTTTGATTATTAGATTTTTCTTTGTAATATTCACCTAAAGCATTGGCAAGCATATATTCATTATACTCTTCCGAAGTCATTGCAATCGGTTCTCCGATTACTAAATTGCCAATTTTTGGATATACATAATACATTCCGGAATTGATATCGTAAAACGCTTCATAACGAATAGGATTCGGCAATGAATATTCTTTACGAATAGTAGCGCTGTCGCTTGGTTTTTCCTGCGCGGAAACCTGCATGAATGGTAAACAGCTAAATACAAAAAATAAAAATTTATACCGAAGAATAATCTTTTTAGTCAAAATGTTAAATATTTTTTAAAATTTGTTTCACTAAATCCTCGACGGAAAGGTCAGGATTTTGTTTTAAAAGTTTATCTGCAATTTTCTCACTCAACTTCTTGGATATTCCTAAAACTTCTAAAGCAGATAACGCTTCTTCTTTAATTTTATTATTTATAAAAGAAGAATTTGTTTCCTCAGAAATGTTGAACTTTTGTACTTTATCCCGAAGATCAATAATAATTCTCTCTGCTGTTTTGGCACCTATTCCCTTCACTTTTTGAAGTAGTCCCGAATTTCCTGAAAGTATCGCAGAACTGATCTCCTGATTACTAAGAGAAGAAAGCATTATAAGTGCTGAAACAGGGCCAACTCCATTAACACCTATTAACAGATTAAACATTTCTTTTTCTAAAAAAGTGCTAAATCCGAAAAGCAGATGTGCATCTTCCCTGATAATTTGCTGAGTATACACAAAAGTTTCTTTTCCTAAAGAAAGTGTTGAATGAGTCTGCAAACTGATTCCAAGATAATACCCTACTCCATTTACGTCTATTACCGCAAATGTGGGAGTAAGTTCCTGAACGATTCCTTTAAGAGAATAAATCATGTGTTTTTTAAGAATCCCCAAAGATAACAATTTGGACGAAAATAAAAAAGCAGCTCACTTTTGCAAGGGTTTGTTTTATCTACAGGCACGAGTGAGACACCACAAGTGTTCGAAACCTTTAACTTTCTTACCTTTACAAGAAACCATGAAAGTTTCCGAAGTTTTAGATTATATACCGAAAGTATAATCTCTGTCTTTTTGATATGTATATTCTATAGAATTTTTATTATCATCACCATAATAAATCATGATTTTGTTTCCATCAGGATCTTTAAAAAAGATAGGATTATTAATTGCGTAGTTGTAACCATTATTATCTGTGTGTTTTTCACTATATGCATCAATCCCCCCACATCTTGCAATATCAGCTATATACATCATCGCCCCATAATCATACATTCCGGTCTCCTGAAGCTCCTTTCCGTTATACATACTTGTACTTATACGCCTTTTTTAAACCTTCATTATGTGAGTATGTGTTGATCAAAGTTTTTGCCTTAATTCTAGTAGCGAAAGTAAGTTTATTTCGTCAATTATCATAATTTAGAAAGAGAAAAAGTTTTCAAAATTTCCTAGTGTTTAAAATTCGTATATCATTGTACATCATCTACTATACTACTATGGAAATCTTTGTAGGATAATCTGGGAAACCTTCATAAGATTTTGATCCTTTTTAATATTCAGTACGATTTTTGTTATATTTGTATATAAAATGTTTTGTGATGGAAGCAATGAATTTCACAAGGGAGCAATTAGCTCAATATATTCTGAATAATGCAAAAGATTCCGTAATTGATAAAATAAAAGCTCTCTTGGAAAAAGAGGACGAAACTGTTGCATATTCAATAAAAGGACAGCCTTTAAATAAAAAAGAATACATTTCGCATATCGAAACGATCAGCAAAAAAATTGATGACGGGGCAAAAACTTATACTTCAGACGAAGTAAAGGAGTATGTATTGAACCGAAAGGCAAGATTAGGATAGAATGATGCAGAAAGTTGTTTGGTCGGATAATGCGAAAGAATCTTTAGCTGATATTTACGACTACATTTTTGAGAACAGTCCACAAAATGCAGAAAACGTAATTGATACACTGTTAGAATTAGGAAATTCATTAGAGGATTCAAGATTCGATTATTCCAAAGATTTAATAATTGATAATGACAGATTTAGATTTATTCCTAAATGGAGTTATAAGATTATTTACGAAAGAAAAAATAATGAAGTGAGAATAATAGATGTTTTTGGAACTAAACAAAATCCCGAAATTTTAAAGAAATATAAATAACTTGTAATACCCACAATTTGTAAAAAAATCGAACGTTTTTTCTTTTGTTTTTTTCTTAATCGGTGGCAGGTTTATATAAATAAGAAACGTTAATTTCTTTAATCTGAAATAGAATCCACAAAGTTTTTTTTAAGGGCGTAAGGAAACCGCATTGATGATAGTATCATTTGATATTATGAAATTTCTAAAAAACATTTTTATCCATTAATCTTTCTGTAAATTTCACTAACAATCTTGTACCAATCCTTAAAAGTCATATTTTTACGTTTTTTATCATAGTATTTAGATGTTATTTCAACAGCTTGTAAAACTTGATTTTTCTTCAATAATGGCTTAATCGTTTGTAAAAGATCTTTGTCTTTAATTTCATAAATAGTGTCTGGGGTTTGCACATCAATTTCCGATTGCTTTTGATTTGCGTTTATTGTTTTTGGATGACGAGTTTGTTCATAAATCCGAAAGTCTATATATCGTTTGAATGAATTTGAGTTTTGATATTTAGCAATTAGATCTTTCTCTTTAAACTCTTTTACAGAGTTCCATATTGTATATAGTTCTTTTAATGTTGTAGGGTTTTGAATATCAAAAAGAGAGTTCTTTTTGAGTTCTGAAATTTCTTTTAAGTCTTTTGAAATTTTCTCAACACCATAAGTGTACACTTTTACTGAACTTTCTGAATATTTTTCTTGTAACCATAATATAAAACGTTCTTTGTCTGAAAGTGGTTCTTTTGCTATTAAGTTTACAGGAATAGAGTTATTTTCAGTATTTTCTTTAAATAAGTTCAATGCAACATTGAAAAAGGCTATCAGATTTTCTCTTTTAAAAAGAATAAATTTTTCTCCATTAGTCAAATAACCAAATTGAAATTCATCACTTCTTACTTGTGCTTGTAAAGAGAAGCGAGAATATAGCGAAACATTACCTTTGGCATTTAATCGCTCTTTTACGTTTTTAGGATTCCAAGAAACCACAATATCGTTATCAACATCATAACCGAGAATTACAAAAGGTATATCTGCTTTGAATATTTTTGAAAAATGGTCGCTATATGGCAACTGAACTCTAGTAATATCAGGATTTTTGAAATATGCAGAAGATAAATTTTTTAGAAATACAAAATATTTTACTGTTCCTATTTTAATTAAAAAAGGATTTCCTTCTTCATAACTGAACTCGTCTAACTCATTGAGTGTTTCAATGAATTTTATCTTTAAATCTTTTGCTATTAGTTTTCTCATACTTTAAACCAATGAGTTATGAAGTTTTGAATCTGTTATTGTTTTATTTATAGTTTTTATATCAGTTAAATCACAATCAAATCTGACATTCGTAATATTTGACGGAATATAAGCCCTGTTGATCGCAGGAATATTGAGACTATCATAATAATGGATTGTGTCTACTGCAAGTTTGTAATCAAAGAAAATATCAAATGATTTTTCAAAATCTTTACCAAGTGTTACCGCAACCATTTCATTAACCCGAAAAGCTAAATTCTTGTCTTTGATTTTATTTTCAATATTTTCAACCAAATCAAAAATTGTTGTTCCTGTTCCTGTTTCAACGGTGAAAATTGATGCAATGATTAGCTTAGAATTTGTGTTTGGTGTTAGTTGCTCCAAAGAAAAGTTGTGTATTCTTCTGTTTTTTGCTGTGCTTTTTACCTCAATCTTATCAATACCGTCATTGAAATCATATTTGTCTGATATAGCATTGTGCCATGATTGAATTAAATAATCGGGAGATTTTGATTGCTCAATAATCAATAATTCAGCCCAAAGTCCTTGAATTGTATTTAAGGCAGGTTTTGAAAATTTAGTGAAAAGATTTATCAACTTATCTATTTCAATTTTTAAGTCTTTTAAAAGTGGTTTTTCTGAAATCTTTTTTATAAGTACAAAAACAATTTTCAGAAAATATTCCTGCAAATAATCGGAATCAGACTTAAGAGAAATAATTGTGTAAATATCTTCTTCAACCTTACCTTTTTTATTTATTAATTGGCATTTACGATTGTATAGAACAGAAATAAATTCAAGATTTGTATCTAATAATTTTGCTTTTGTGGTGTCATCACATTTAATAAAAAACATTGGTTGACCGATTTTTGATATTCCAAGTTTATGATTTTTAATTGTCGGCAATGAAGCAATAGAAAAGACATCACCATTTTTTGGCGATTCATTTTTAAGTTCTTGAAATTTTTTAAAAACGTTCTGCATTTTATTTTTCTACACTTACAAATGAATGAGCAAAATCTTCGGGATAATAAATACCTAAAGTGTAAAGGACTTTTTTGTCCCAATGCATTGAAGTGTGTTTTACTTTAATTTTATGAATTTGAATACATAGGGAATCCTCAAATTTGATCCCTTTATCTCCAGGATAAACTTCTTTACCTGAAGTAGAACGTCCTGAAAAAATATTGTTTAACTTTAAACTTCCTTTACTTTCTATTAGCGATGTTCCTTTGCTTTTGGAAATATCATAGGCATAACTCATCTCAAAAATATATGCCTCTTTTATGTCCTTTTTCTCTGCTAAATATCGTAAATACTGAATTGTTGAGGATTTTCGCAAAGCATCAGGCATATTCATTATTTTAAAGTCTTTCAAAAATTCAATGACTTTTCCGATTTCAAGTTTTACGTAGCGATGATTTCTGTCATCAGTTCCATAGTTCTTAAATTCTTTAAATATTTGATTTGAAAGAAAATTTGAAACGAAAGCAATATTCTCATCAATATGCTGTAAGGCATTCATTTGTCTCCAACCATTTAATTTATGCGATACGACATCTACAGAAAGAACATTACTTCTTGTTGGATTCATAGAGCCGTTAAGGATTAGTAACTGTTCTACGGTTTCAAGAGTATTTTCTTTAAGTATTGTTCGCATAATTTCTTCGTGTTCTACATAATCCCGATATTCCAAAATAGAATCAAGTGGAAGATAGACACGACAAGAATCAAGATAGTTACGCTTATACCCGAAAAATCTACAACGCTGTTGAATAGTATCTGCATTTGATCTAGTTATACTGTAACGTGGCATATAAGAAACGGCTAATCCTTCAACTGTGTAACCTCTGTTTAGCATTTCTGCACCAACCAATATATGAGATGTAGCATTGCTCCAATCTATTTCTCGTGAACCCTGAATTACCAATTCTAAATTTGTATCCAGTAAAACTTGGGAAACTTCACTCATTACTTCATCAAAAGTTGGTGGATTGTCAATTCTCTTTATTGCATCTTCGTAATTGTTGTAAAATTCCGTTACTAATTCTATTTTACTTGGGTCGTTATCAGGAAGTGCCAATCTGTTAGACCAATTATCTATAATGTTAGAAACCCAATTATAGAATTTTTTACTTGCATCTTGCTCTCTATCAGCATGAATCATCATGGAAAGAAAATTCTCTTTCTCTTGGATATTTACAACTATTGCAGTTGCCATTAAAAATAATTGTAAGGCTTCAATCAAACTTTGTGGACATTCAGATAAAGGATTGTGTTTATGATGATAAACCTCTAAATCAGGAATGGTTTTTATAAGGTCTGTATTATCTTCAAAAAATGTTTTTCCTCCTGTATATGCTTTGCCTGGAGTAAGTATAACGTGAAACTTTGGCGAAAGCAAATCCATGATGTTTATAAGCAGTGGTGCTTGCGGTGTTGCCGTATATTGAATGTAAGAATGATTAGGGAGCGAAGCTCGTAAATCTAGAATACTTGAATAAGTAGAGCTAAATTCATCATCTTCCCAATCTTCTGACTTGCTGTTTTTTCTTGCGTAAGTGTTCAAACTTGCTTGGTCTGCTTCATCGTCAATAATTAAAACTCCATTATTGCCTAAAGTTTCTCGAACTTCAACAGTTTTAAAGATTTCTGTTAATTCACTTATATGCTTAGTATGTTTTAATACAGTTATAAGGATTGCAGGTTTACGGTTTAATTTTAAAGCACCTTTAATATCATTATGTGCATTCGTTTTAATGGAAGGACTTTGATAAACTTTAAAAAATCTTGAATTATCACTTTCGGTAAGTAAATCTTTCTTTAGTCGTTTAGTTGTTTGTTCTAATAGATTGTTTTTAATTCCTGCAAAATAAATTATAATTCTAAATCCATTATCAATAGCTAAAGCAGTTAAAGTGGTAAAAGACATCGTTTTCCCGCTTTGAACATAGCCTATTGTAATACCTGTTGTACTTCCAACGGTTTCAACTGGATTATTACATTGAGAAAGAATTGAAGTCGTTTCGTTCAATAAATTTTCTCTCTCGTCATTGTCTAACTTAGTGAAACGGCTAAGTAAATCAGCAGTTCTTTCTCCTTGAGCGATTGGGAAGTTAGTTGTTATCGGATCTATTATTTTTATCGTTTCACTCATGGCTTAGATATTTCTTATAAAATTATTAAAATTCAAACGCAAGTTTCCTGCACCTTTTGTCCCTTGCGATGGTGCAACGAGTTCAGCTAAAACTAATGCACGGATAATTGAAACTATAGGCTGATAATCCTCTTCAGATTTTATTTTTTCATACCGTGTAAAAAATGGATGAGCAAGGTTTATTTTGAAAGTTGCTTTTTTATCGAACAATTCGTCTTTTTCTTCTTGCAAAGAATATAAATTTGTAATTGAAGGTTCTGTGATGAATTCCAATTTTAGTTTGTATTTTTCGCCTTTTATTTCAATAAAATCCTCGTGAGCATCAATTGTTTTTGCTTTTTTGTAAAGTTGTTCATTTTTTGTTGCAAGGCTTTTATTGTCAATTTCTTTTAATGAAGTTTCAACCTTTTCCTTTAGATTTTCAACTTTTGTTGTTTTCTTCATATTACTGACAATATTCTTTGCAACTTTCACATTGTCATTTTGCGTTTTGGGCTTAACATATTTTTCTGCTTGTGTATACAAATCAAAATCTTTTGCAGAAATTTCAACCTGTATAGCTTCCATTAGAAATTCTAAATCTTCTTGCTCTTGAAAACTGCCTTTATTGAAACTTACCGCAAAGCCTTCTAGCTCTAGTTCGCCAAAAATCCTTTTGTATCTTGGAGAGCCAATTTGTCCGCAAATAGCTTTTGGTCTGTATTTTTCATCGTGGCTTCCTTCAATTACCCTGCCTCTTCTGAAAAGCGAAAGTCCATTTATTTCACTCGTACTCATTGTATTTAGAATTCCAATAAATCCTGTAACCTTGTATTTATCTGATGAAAAATTAATTTCTTTTTTCCAATAAATGGATGTTCCTTTTGGGTTGGTATAATATGGTGCGTTTAAAATCTCAGGATCTTCGTATATTAACTCTATATCGTTAATATATAATTTCAAATCTCCTTTACGAATAAATTTTCGGTAAATACTTGCCAAATGTTTTTTGATTTTATCCATTTGGTAAGCAGTTGGGGCATTTTTTGATAATTGAGATAAAGTGATTTCAGTAAAATGAACTGACTTAGCCTTGTCAGTATTCTTTACTTCCAAAACCTCTTTTTCTTCTTTTAAAACTTTTTCCAAATTAAATTCAACATAGCGTTCTTCTGTTTCATTTAAGGCTGCTGTTTTTACACTCCAAACATTTGCTAACCAAATTGAAGCGGTTTTCATTCCCATCCCGAACTCGTGTAATCCCGTGTTGTCAATTGGAATATTTGCTGGTTCAAATGCTCGTTGAAAATTACTTATATCAATACCTGTAGCATTGTCATAAATTTTAATAAAATCGTTCTCCCAATCTATATTTATCCTAACCTCAAACTGATATTTTCCATTATGTAATTTTCTGAGTGCTTCTTTATTGTTTTCAAAACTCTGAACGGCATTATCAACATATTCACCTAACGCAAACCAAACCTTGTTATTAAGGTTTCTAAATTGTCCGTAAACGCCTGTTTGAATTTTTATTGATACTGTATTTACACTCATCTTTTTATTTGATTAGGTTTTCAGCTATTTTTTTTACAACTCCAACATTAACCGCATTTCCAAGTGCTTTAAATGCTTTTGATATTGTCGGTGGCAATTCTTTTAATTCTTCCATACATTGAAGTTTTGCAGCTTCTGCTTTTGTCATATATCTACCCTTTTCGCCATTTGGAGTTTCCACCCAAGGAAAAATTGGAATTTGTGTTGTTGTCAAAACCAATGCTGGCGAATATGTTGGCATTTTCACTCGTATACCTGACGGTCTGAATTGTACAATTTTATCATTGATCGTTAAAGGCACTTCGCCACAATTCCATTCAAATTTTTGATGACTGTTTTCAAAATCTTTGATCTTTGGAATCCAATCTTTCAACCAACTCTTATGTTTTAGGTAAAACGCTCTGTTTGCTTTGATATAATATTTTTTCCAACCAGGAAATTCTGTTTGATTTTCTTTTATTCCATTCTGAGCATAAATAGGCAAACATTGAAGCAAATCATCAAAACAATTACCTTTTATTTCTTGCCCGAATGTTCCTCTTTTTCCTTCTAAGTCAGTTCTGTGTAATTTAATTGGCGCTTTACTTTCAAAAGGATAATCTGCACCAAATTCCATTGCCCAAATTGGAAAACGTGGAACTTCTTCTGGTTTTAGGTGGTCTAAAAATTCCTGCCAAATGTCCAAATGATTTTTTGTGTCTTCACGCAAAGTCATAAAATCTGTATCGTCTTTTATGATTATGTTGTGAATGCTGATATTGTCGTGTTGTTCTTTTTCTGGAAATTGAAAATCGGTTAAACCTTCTTTTGTCTTAAGTCTGCCCACAATATAAATTCTCGAACGGTGTTGAGCTATTCCAAAATGGTGAGGCGATAAAATTTCCTCTTTTACATCATAAAGTTTGGATAACTCTGAGTGAATAACTTTCCAAGTATTTCCGTCATCGTGTCCTCTAAGATTTGAAACATTTTCTAAAAACACATATTCAGGTTTATGAAGTTCCAAGATTTCCATTATTTTATAAAATAAATTTCCATTTCTTGGGTCATTCAAGCCTAACTGTGCGCCTGCTTTTGAAAATGGTTGACAAGGAAAACCTGCACACAAAATATCATGTTTTGGTATTTTACTTACTTCAACTTTGGTTATATCTCCATCACTATCAATATTATGATTTATTTTATATAATTTCCTTAATTCTTCATTTAACTCACTTGCAAAAACGCATTCGTGTCCTAAGTCTTTTAAAGCCAAATGAAAGCCACCAAGACCCGCAAATAAGTCTATAAATTTTAATTTCTTCATGTTTATATTTAATGCTTAGATGCAATATTTATGTTAAAAAACATCAAATATTGATCATTAACAGAGAAAAAATATATTTCTTTTCTCAATAAATCCTTGTAAATTTAAGAATTAGTTTTATTCCCCCATAATAAATTTAACAAATTAGTAAATCTGAAAACTTGAAAATTTATTATCAATCATCAATATTTATAATTAAAAAAGTAAAATACTTCTTATAGAAAAAGCCCTCAGATCTCTGAGAGGCTTAAGAAAACTAATCGAAAAGTAAATTATAACACAGGAAAAAACCGATTGATGAGTTCCCTTTGCTGTTCACTATCGGCTTTAAAATATTTTTCAGTCGTACCCGGCCACTTATGACCAGCCAGCTCCTGCACCTTTTCCAACGGCAATTTTTTATCATTCAGCCAATTGCAAATCACACTCATCCGAATCGTCTGCGGACATAATTTTTTGTCGGGGAATAATCCTTTTAAAGGTTGACGTGTTTTAATTTTGTTCAAAAATATTTCAATCAGCAAACTTATTCCTTACGGATTGCCATAAAATGAGTTATTTTTATAATTAATTATCATCTTTTATCAATTTTTTCATCAGTTAATTCCACA
>NZ_JBXUGL010000037.1:0-26151 GCF_057180505.1 Chryseobacterium sp. HNCC26DJ241
AAGAAAAAGACAAAAACGGAAACTTTACAAGAAGAGAGTTTAATTATAAATCTTTTAATCGATCTTTTACTCTTCCGGATATTGCCGATGATGAAAAAATAGAAGCCAACTACGACAATGGAATTCTAAAAATAGAAATTCCCAAAAAAGAAAATGCAACTCATGCTTCCAGACAAATTTCAATTAAATAGAAAAAGCAGCAATTACGCTGCTTTTTACATTTTTATACAAAAGGAATCTTCACCACTTTTGCCGGAATATTTTTATTTCTAATCTGGATAAAAATTTCCGAACCTAATTTGAAATTTGGTTTATCAACATAAGCTAATCCAACTCCAATTTTTCTCATCGGACTCATCGTTCCGGAAGTTACTTTTCCTATTACATTTCCTTCTCCGCCTACTACCGGATAATCGTGTCTTGGAATTGCTTTTTCCTGCATTTCAAAACCTACTAATTTTCTGGAAATTCCTTCTTCTTTTTGTTTTTTTAGAAATTCTGAATCTACAAAATCTCCTTTATCCAGTTTTGTAATCCAACCTAATCCGGCTTCCAAAGGAGAAGTGGAATCATCAATGTCATTTCCATAAAGACAAAAACCTTTTTCCAATCTCAAAGTATCTCTTGCCGCCAAACCACAAGGAATCAAACCCTCATCTTTTCCCGCATCCGAAATTGCATCCCAAAGTTTTTCGGCTATAGTACTGAGCGAAGTCGAAGTATCATTTTTAAAATACAACTCAAAACCGCCACTTCCAGTGTATCCTGTATTGGAAATAATTACATCACTAATTCCCGCAACAGTTCCCACAGTAAAATGATAATATGGAATTTCTGAAAGATTAGTATCAGTGAGCTTTTGCAAAATTTCTGTAGCTTTTGGACCCTGAACAGCAATAAGAGAAGTTTCATCAGAAACATTGGTCATTTTTGCTCCGAATTTTTCATTGTATTTTGAAATGTGGTTCCAGTCTTTTTCAATATTGGATGCATTCACGACTACGAAATACTTTTCATCATCCATTTTGTAAACGATAAGATCGTCCACAATTCCGCCATTTCCGTTCGGAAGACAGGAATATTGTGCTTTTCCGTTTTCCAAAACATTTACATCGTTTGATGTTACATATTGAAGAAGTTCTTTGGAACCGGAACCTTCAATAAAAAACTGTCCCATGTGCGAAACGTCAAAAATTCCTGCTTTTTCTCTTACAGCAAAGTGTTCTTCGGTAACTCCGGAATATTGTACCGGCATTTCAAATCCTGCAAAAGGAACGATTTTCGCCCCTAAAGAAAGGTGTTTGTTATATAAAGCTGTTTTGTTCATCACAAATATTTTAATTATTTAAGTGGTATATTTTTATGGTTGCAATATATTTCTATTTCTGCATCATTCAAAAAATATTTATCACAAAATTCATTAAGTTCTTTTTCTGTGGATTTATAATACCTTTCTTCTGCAGTAAGAAGTTTGTCTGTTTGTTCAATAAATTTTTCAAAACCGGGATTTATCATGCATAATTTGTCTATGGTTTTAAAATCCAAATCTCTATATTTTGCAGGAAAAAGCACCTTACTTCTATATGGATTTGCATCTAGTTCTATTATTCCTATTCCAAATGACTGATTAAGCCGGCTCATTTCTTCTCGCAAATTATCACCTATTTCAAAAGCCACCAAATAACCATAATTTGACCAGCTAGAATTAGAAACTGCCTGAAAAAAGGCTTTTTTTAAATCGCTGTCATTGTTTATTTCTTTTTTTATTTCATAAGAATTTAGCTTGAAAGTATCTACTTTATTGATGGATTTCAAAAAATTATGGCTGGTTGAGGTTTTAAGATTCAGGAATTTAATTCCTATCATATCGGGATGCGTCCATGTTTGATTGTTATCTTTCATATTCGATTTTTCATGCGAAATGGTTTTAGAATATATACCGATGTTTTTTAAATAGGAGCTTAACAGCTTATGCAAATCTTTTTCGTCAAAAGTTTTTTGAATATTTTTTTTGCTTATGATTTGATTTTTTTGTGCTACACAAGATAATATTTCTAATTCTAAATCTTGTTCAAATTTTGTTAAATAATAAAAATATAACCCTGCTTTTTTAATTCTTTTTATTCTGCTGTCTCCAAATCTAATGAAGTCTCCAAGCAAGGATGATACAGCAGTTGGAGGTTTTTTACAATCTGTAAAATCATAATAATTATTGTTAATAATATTTTGAGTAATTTCTAAAGAGCTTATAAGTTTAGGAGAATCTTCCAAAATTTGGAGAATCGCTTCTTTTAATGTCATAAAGATTTTTATAAAAGTTTTTATCACATATAACGAAGTTCATTTAAAATAATTTTGAATAAAAGTCTAAAATTTAAATTTTTTATTGAATAAGATGAATAAAAAAAATAATATGTGAACGGTAAAAATTATTAATTATCAGAATTTCATCATATTACCTGAATGGTTATGAATTTTATAATCAATGTTGAAATAAAATTTATCTATTTAGAGAATGATAAAAAAATTAGAAATTGAGTATGTAAAATAGATTTTAAAAAAATTATTTGAGTTTAAAACTATTATACGATTCCAAGAAAAGACTTTTGAAATTGCCGTTCCAATATTTGGTTTCACAAAAAATGGTCACTAGATAAAGGAGTTCGTCATTTGCAATCACTTTGGCAGTCCATGTTGCATTTTTTTTATCATCGAGGAAGGTATAAAAATACTCTTTTGTGTTTCGATATTTTTTTACAACAATTTTTTCAGGATTTTCAGTAGAACCAATTACATCCAGAATTAGCATTTTGGTTTGTTCTTCGGTAAGATTCAGATCACGATAGCCGGAAATGGTAATAGCTCCAATTTCACTATCCGGAAAAATATTAATAATTCCCTCATCATTAGTAGCCTTCCAAAGTTCCGGATATTCTATGATAAAATTATCAGTTTCGTATTTTTCTGAGAGATTACTGCTTTTGAAAGAAAGTAAAAGGAAAAAAGCACAAACGAAAAGAATGAGTTTTTGCATTACTCTATGATATGATGTTTATATTCTTCTAAAATTATTTTGAACCATTCGGTGAAATTTTCAGGATTTACCTGTATTTCTTTTTCAAGATTTTCCATGGAAATATACCGAACTTCACTTACCTCATTTTTGTCAGGATTAAAATCTCCATCATAAATTCCGATAAAAACATGATCCAATTCATGTTCCCAAAGATTTCCTCCAACATCTGCTTTATAAATAAAATGGAATTTTTCTGAAAGTTCGGTTTCAATACCCAATTCTTCTTTTAGGCGGCGTTTTGCTCCTTCCAGATAAGATTCTCCATTTCTTGGATGCGAACATACAGCATTAGTCCATTGGTTGGGAGAGTGGTATTTTTCTTCGGCACGTTTTTGTAAAAGCATTTCACCTTTTGAGTTGAAAAGAAAAACCGAAAATGCACGATGCAACAAGCCATTAATATGAGCTTGCTGTTTTTCCATCAATCCTAAAACTTCATCATTCGGATTTACTAAAACTACCAGTTCTTCCATTGTTACAAATTTAGGTTTATTTCATCATTTTGTAAAATATTTGTTTAATTTTTTGATATTCATTTCTTGTATGAAGGATTTTGATTTTTAAAAATGTATAATTTTAGACTAATTTTTTTAGCTTTTTTCTTAATTAAATTCGTTTTTACTACTGTTTTTTGAAGGTTTTTTAATGTTAATGAATTTTAACAAGTGTTTTTCATGTAAATTTTGTAATTTTGCACATTCAATTTTTAAGATGATGGAATTAGAATTTAAAGACCATTTAAGCCCAATGCTGAAAGGCGATATCAAAAACTATTTAATTGATATTGATGGCACTATTACAGATGATGTTCCGAATGAAGAACCTGAAAGAATGATTACTTGCGAACCTTATCCGGATGCTTTGGAAACAATCAACCGTTGGTACGATCAGGGACATCAGATTTGTTTTTTTACTTCTAGAACGGAAGATTTGAAGCAAATCACCATTGATTGGCTGGATAAAAATGGTTTTAAATATCATAGCGTATTATGTGGAAAACCAAGAGGAGGAAACTATCACTGGATCGATAATCACTTGGTGAAAGCAACCCGCTACAAAGGAAAATTTACCGATATGGTAGAAAAGCAAGTAACAATCGAGGTTTTCAAAGATTAAAATTAAATTTTTTATTTAATCTTTTAAATTCTTAAATGTTTAAATTTTTATGAAAATATTAGCAAACGACGGACTGGATCAATCAGGAATTGATGCTCTTACGGAGAAAGGTTTTGAAGTGATCACTAAAAAAGTTCCGCAAGAATTTTTGGCCGATTTTATCAATGATCATCAAATTAAAACGGTTTTGGTAAGAAGTGCTACACAAATCAGAAAAGATATTATTGATAGTTGTCCTTCCCTTGAAATCATTGGAAGAGGAGGTGTTGGAATGGATAATATCGATGTGGAATATGCCCGTGAAAAAGGCATTCATGTGATCAATACACCGGAAGCATCTTCTGCGTCAGTTGCGGAACTGGTGTTTGCTCATTTATTTTCAGGAGCAAGATTTTTGGAAGATTCTAACAGGAAAATGCCTGTTGTGGGCGATACAGAATTTGCAAATCTGAAAAAAAATTATGCAAAAGGAATTGAACTTCGTGGCAAAACCATCGGAATCATTGGAATGGGAAGAATTGGTCAGGAAGTTGCAAAAATTGCGCTTGGACTTGGAATGAGAGTGATTGCTGCGGATAATAATATTGGAAAAGCGAGTATTAAGGTAAGATTTTACAATAATCAGTTTATCAATGTAGATATTGAAACTGAACCTTTAGAAGATGTTTTCAGACATTCGGATTTTATTACGCTTCATGTTCCTGCTCAGAAAGAAGGATATATGATTGGGAAAAAAGAATTTGAAAATATGAAAAACGGAGTAGCAATTGTAAATTGTTCCAGAGGTGGAGTCATTGATGAAAATGCTTTGATTGAAGCCTTAGATTCCGGAAAAGTTTCATTTGCTGGATTAGATGTTTTTGAAAACGAACCAACTCCTTCAAAAGCCATACTTTCTCATCCAAAAATCTCTCTTACTCCTCACACTGGTGCATCTACGGTAGAAGCTCAGGATAGAATCGGGCTTTCTCTTGCAGAACAAATTTGTTCGATTTTACAGGTTTATTAAAAAAAGTTAGATACTATATGAATATATTTTTTTAAATGTATTCGATAAAAAATCGCTTCAAAGTACTTTGAAGCGATTTTTATTTTTTTAGAATAGGTTACTTTTTTTTGAGTTCATCTCGGATCTCCATTAGGAGTTTATCCGTAGAAGAAGGTTCAGCAGGAGCTTCTTCTGGTTTTTTGTTGATTTTATTAGCTCCTTTTATTAGCAAAAATAAAACAAAAGCGATACACAAAAAGCTGATAATGGCAGAAAGAAAATTTCCATAGGCAACTCCATTCCAAGACAATTCTTTTATATTTTCAGCACCGGCAGCTTTCAAAGCCGGATTCAGAAGTAATGGAGTGATTACATCATCTACCAAAGATTTTACAATGGCTCCAAATGCACCACCAATGATAACACCCACTGCCAAATCCATTACATTTCCCTTGAATGCAAATTCCTTAAACTCTTTAATAAAACCCATAGTTATTTTTTTTATATTTATAAAAACAAAAGTATCATTTTTTTAAATAAAAAAGCAATAAATTTTATTATTGATGCTGAGCTTCAAATTGAGAATATTTAATTTTTTGAATAAAGAAAAAAAATGAAAATCCTATCTGCCGATCAGATTCGGGAATGCGATGATTATACGATAATAAATGAACCGGTTTCTTCCATCCAATTGATGGAAAGAGCTGCAAAAAAATGTGCAGATTGGATACAGAATTATTTTAAAAACCAAAATGAGGTTTCCATTTTTTGTGGTTGCGGAAATAATGGTGGAGACGGATTTGCTATTGCAAGAATGCTTTATCAAAAGGGTTTTGATGTGAATGTTTTCATGGATCGATCCAATGAGAAATTTTCGGAAGATGCAGGAATAAACTTTTCAAGAATTAGAAAAATTTCGGGTATTAGTTTGTATGATTTTAGTGAATCGAACAAATTTCAATTCAAACAAGATAGTGTAATCATTGATGCACTTTTTGGTATAGGGTTGAATAAAAAAATCCAAGGGAAAATTAAAAACCTGATAAGTGATCTGAACAAACTTGACCTTCCAAAAATTTCAATTGATATTCCGTCTGGTTTATACGCAGATAAAGGATTGGAAGACGATTCTATGGTTTTTCAAGCGGATCACACTCTTACTTTTCAATTTCTGAAACGCATTTTTTTGCATCCTGAAACCGGAAAATTTTGTGGTGATATTCAAGTTATGGATATTGGTTTGAATGAAGAATTTATTTCTGAAGCTGAAACGGATTTTTTTGTTACGGACAATCATTTGGTCTCCGAAATTTACAAACCACGAAAAGAGTTTTCACATAAAGGAAATTATGGAAAATCCTGTATTGCAGCAGGAAGTTTCGGGAAAATAGGAGCGGCAGTTTTGGCTACAAAATCTGCTCTGAAATCAGGAAGCGGACTTACATTTACTCTGGCTCCGAAATGCGGCTATGAAATTTTGCAAACTTCATGTCCGGAAGCAATGTTTCTTTACGGTGGTGAAGATTATATCCATCATTTCGAAGTGGAAAATGATTTCACTTTAGGAATCGGTCCCGGTTTGGGAACCGATCCGGAAACTGAAACTGCCTTTCTTGAGTTTTTAAAAAATTATAATAAACCTTTGGTTTTGGATGCCGATGCGTTGAATATTATTTCCAAAAAATCTAATAATGTAGAGCTTATTCCAAAAAACTCTATTATTACTCCGCATCCTAAAGAATTCGAGCGATTGTTTGGAAAAACAAATGACTCTTTTGAAAGATTGGAACTTGCCCAGAATATGGCAGAAAAATTTAGCATTTATATCATTTTAAAAGATCATCATACACAAATCGTTTCACCGGGAAAAAAAGTGTATTATAATCTTACGGGAAATTCAGGAATGGCAAAAGGTGGGAGTGGAGACGTTTTGACAGGGATTATTACTTCGCTTCTGGCACAGAATTATTCACCTGAAAATGCTGCTATTTTCGGAGTTTGGCTTCATGGAAAAGCCGGAGATTTTGCTGCTGAAAAATATTCTAAAGAAGCAATGCAACCTTCTGATCTAATAAATAGTATCGGTGAAGTTTTTCAATATTTAGCAAAAAAAATCTAATTTCTATTTTTAAGTTTTTTGGAATTAAAAATATCTGTTCATTTTTCGGTTGTATTTAGGTTTTTAAAAGAATTACATTTGTATCAATGAATTTGTCTTATGGAACTTACAGATCAAATAATGTACAATGCTTCGGTAGAAAAAAATCCCGAATTTGAAGGTGTTTTCTGGATGGGAGTAAAAACCACCGGAATTTTTTGTAGACCCACTTGTACGGCGAGAAAACCAAAACCGGAAAATGTAGAATTTTTTGAAAATACAAAGGATGCTATTCTGAAAGGATATCGTCCTTGCAAAGTATGCAAACCATTAGAAAATCCTGACGAAACTCCGGAATATATTCAGAAAATTTTAGACGAAATTTCAGAAAATCCCATGCTGAAATTCAAAGATTCAGATTTAGTGGAACGTCATTTAGAACCTGCAACAGTTCGTCGTTGGTTTTTAAAAAATCATGGGATGACGTTTCATGCTTTTCAGCGGATGTTCAAAATAAATTCTGCATTCAAGAAATTGCAACAAGGTGAAGCTATTACCGATACAGCTTTTGATAGCGGCTATGAAAGTTTAAGTGGTTTTAATGAAAGTTTTAAAAACATAATGGGTGTTTCTCCAAAAAAATCTAAAAATCAGAAAATTATTGATCTGAAAAGAGTGGAAACTCCTCTCGGAACCATGATTGCTTGTGCGGATGAAAACGGAATTTGCATGTTGGAATTTTATGACAGAAAATCACTTTCCAAAGAACTCATGGAAATATCAAAATATTTTGATGCTACCATTATACAGGGAGAAAATCCTCATTTTAAAGTATTGGAAAAAGAGCTTTCGGAATATTTTGAAGGAAAAATAAAAAATTTTACAGTTCCGCTTTCACCTGTTGGTACAGATTTTCAGAAAAATGTATGGAAAGTTTTGCGAGACATTCCTTACGGAACAACGAGAAGTTATCAGGAACAAGCAAATGTTTTGGGAAATCCAAAAGCAGTTCGTGCAGTTGCGAATGCCAATGGTTTAAATAAAATTTCTATTATTATTCCGTGTCATCGCGTTATCGGAAGTGATGGAAAACTTACAGGTTATGGAGGCGGAATCTGGCGAAAACAGAAATTGCTGGAACTGGAAAAAGCGATCTTGTTTTAATTTTAGTTTATCAATAAAAAAAGGGAAAGCCATGTTTCAAGAATGAAACATGGCTTTAAAATGAATTTATTAATCGACTTATTTTTTGCAAATCTACAAAAAAAATTATTATCTCAAAATGATAAAATAGATTTTGCGTAAATTTTTTTATATTTTTAATATAATTTTTTTTAAAATGAATATTCAGCATCTTCTTGAAAATGAAAATGTAAAGCTCATTCCTTTACAGAAAGATCATTTTGAAAACCTTTATAAAGTTGCATCAGATCCCAAAATTTGGGAACAACATCCTAATAAAGACCGCTATAAAAAAGAGGTATTTGAAATTTTTTTTGAAGGAGCTTTGCTTTCACAGGGAGCTTTTCTAATTATAGATAAAGAATCTGGTGAAATTGCTGGAAGTACACGTTATTATTCTTATGATGAAGATGAGAATTCCATATTTATCGGATATACATTTTATGGAACAAAATTTTGGGGTTCAAAACTTAATCCGCAAGTAAAGAAATTAATGTTGGATTATATTTTTCAATTTGTAGATTTGGTGAAATTTCATGTGGGAAAAGAAAATAGACGGTCAAGAAAAGCAATGGAAAAATTAGGAGCAGAACTGAAAGGAGATGTTCCCGTTGCGTATTTTGGAGAAGATACCAAAATGAATGTAGAATATTGGATTACAAAAGAAAACTGGGTAAAATTGAATTAATCAAATAATGCAGTTACATAATCTTTAATAATGACCCAGAAATTTTTTCCCAAGAAATAGATTAAGGTAGATGTAATAATTCCTTTTACCGTAAAAAAGATTATTCCTCCAACTCCGAAACGTTTTACCCAGCGTTTCCACACTGACTTTTTTTCTTCAGGAACAGTTTTATTTTCTGTATTCAGATCACTTTCCATTGTTTGCTTTTTTGATTCCTACAAAAATACAAATTTTCAAAAATTTAGTTTTGTTCTAAATCCATGATTTCTTTAAGGATATGTAAAATTCGATTCGGATTTTTTAAAACGTTTTTGCGGTTTTGCGAATTGTTATTATATTTAAGGACAATCGAAATTAACTTTTATGTCAAAAAAATCAAACGATTACGGAATAGAAAAATCGCTTAAAAATTTAGGAATAAAATCAGAAAATAAAGGCGTTTCAACTGGCGGAAAGTATTTTGCAAATGGTGATTTGCTGGAATCTTATTCTCCGACAGACGGAAAACTTATCGCTAAAATAAAAATGGGTTCTGCTAAGGATTATGACAAAATTATAGAGACAGCAAAACAAGCGTTTAAAGAATTTCGTCTTATTCCGGCACCAAAAAGGGGAGAATTGGTAAGACAATTTGGGCAAAAATTAAGAGAATATAAAGATGATTTAGGAAAATTGGTTTCCTACGAAATGGGAAAATCTTTGCAGGAAGGTTTGGGTGAAGTTCAGGAAATGATTGATATCTGCGATTTTGCAGTTGGACTTTCGCGCCAGCTTCACGGTTTTACGATGCATTCCGAAAGACCGGGACACAGAATGTATGAGCAATATCATCCAATGGGAATTGTAGGAGTAATTTCAGCTTTCAATTTTCCGGTGGCGGTTTGGTCTTGGAATACGGCTTTAGCTTGGATTTGCGGAAATGTAACTGTTTGGAAACCATCGGAAAAAGTGGGTCTTTGTGCAATTGCTTGTCAGAATATTATCAATGAAGTTTTAAAAGAAAATAAAATGCCGGAAGGAATTTCCAGTATGATTGTAGGAGATCACACTATTGGCGAAAAATTGGTGGAAGATAAAAATATTCCCCTGGTTTCTTTCACAGGTTCTACCAGAGTGGGAAGAATGGTGGGAGCTAAAGTAGCTGAAAGATTTGGAAAATCCATCCTTGAATTAGGCGGAAATAATGCCATCATTATTACAGAAAATGCAGATCTTAATATGTCTATTATTGGTGCGGTTTTCGGAGCAGTTGGAACAGCTGGACAACGTTGTACATCCACAAGAAGATTGATTATCCACGAATCGGTTTATGATGAAGTGAAAAACCGTTTGGTAAAAGCATACGGACAAATAAAAATCGGAAATCCGCTTGACGAAAAAAATCATGTAGGGCCACTTATCGATAAAGATGCAGTAAAGCAATATGAAGCAGCCATCCAAAAATGTAAAAAAGAGGGCGGAAAATTTATAGTTGAAGGAGAGGTATTGAAGGGAAAAAACTACGAATCAGGTTGCTACGTAAAACCATGCATAGCTGAAGTAAAAAATTCTTACGAAATTGTTCAGCATGAGACTTTTGCGCCAATTCTTTATTTGATGAAATATAAAAATCTGGAAGAAGCCATTGAAATGCAAAATGATGTTCCACAAGGTTTGAGTTCTGCAATTATGACTCAAAATCTTAGAGAGGCAGAATTATTCCTTTCTCATTCTGGTTCAGATTGCGGAATTGCCAATGTAAATATCGGAACTTCGGGTGCAGAAATTGGTGGAGCTTTTGGTGGAGAAAAAGAAACCGGAGGTGGAAGAGAATCAGGTTCTGATGTTTGGAAATATTACATGAGAAGACAAACGAATACCATTAATTATACTACAAATCTTCCTTTAGCACAGGGAATTAAATTTGATCTATAGGAAATATAAATCAGACTGAACTTGTCTAATGCTTTTAGATGATATTAAATTAACTAAATTAAAGAAAACTATATGAGTGCAATTGCAGCAACAAATACCACCAATAAAGTAAAAGAAATCCTTTCCAGACACATTCTTGCAGATGGTTTCGATTTTGTCATGGATTTTGAAAAATCTCATGGCTCATGGATTTATGATAAAATTACAGGAAAAGAATTTTTAGATATGTTTTCCATGTTTGCATCTGCATCCATTGGCTATAATCATCCTTATCTTGTAGAAAAATCTGCGTGGCTGGGAAAAATGGCCATTAATAAACCTACGCTTGCTGATGTATATTCTGATGAATATGCACATTTTATGGAAGTTTTTGAAAGAGTGGCTATTCCTGAAGAATTGCAGTATGCTTTCTTTATTTCTGGTGGAACTTTGGCTGTAGAAAATGCAATGAAAGCGTGTTTCGACTGGAAAACCCGCAAAAATTTTCAAAAAGGATTGGAAACACAAGCCGGAATTTGCATTCACTTTAAGCAGGCATTTCATGGAAGAAGCGGATATACGTTGAGTTTAACCAATACTGCCGATCCAAGAAAGTATCAATATTTTCCGAAATTCGACTGGCCGAGAATTTTAAACCCGAAACTTACTTTCCCGATTACGGAAGAAAATCTGGAAGAGACCATCAAGAACGAAAAACTGGCGTTATTGCATATTGAAGAGGCTATCATTTCCAATCCTGATAAAGTAGCTTGTATCATTATCGAGCCAATTCAGGCAGAAGGTGGAGACAATCATTTCCGTGACGAATTTTTTATAGAATTGAGAAAACTTTGCAATCAGAATGAAGTTTTACTAATCTTTGATGAAGTACAAACAGGAATAGGAATGACGGGGAAAATGTGGGCATTTCAACATTTCAGTGTAGTTCCGGATGTTATTTCTTTTGGAAAGAAAACACAAGTTTGCGGAATTTTGGCCAACAAAGAAAAATTTGATGAGATTCCGAATAATGTGTTCAGAGAAAGTTCCAGAATCAATTCTACTTTTGGAGGAGATTTTATGGATTTTCTTCGTTTTCAGCTCATTCTGGAAGTAATAGAAAATGAAAATCTTATTGAAAATTCCAGAAGAGTAGGAGAATTCCTTTTAGAAGGATTAAAAAAATTAGCAGAAAAACATCCCGAAAAAATTTCACATCCAAGAGGAAGAGGTTTGATGTGTGCTATAGATTTGCCTTCACCGGAGCAAAGAGATCAGCTTCAAACCGAATTGTATAAAGACGGAATGATTATTTTGGGATGCGGTACACATTCTCTTCGTTTCCGTCCACACCTTAATGTTTCTCAGGAAGAAATACAAATTGCTCTGGATAAAATCGATATGAATATCAGCAAAATTTGATGACTCAAATTTGTTTTTTGTTTTAGTTTTTTCTACTTTAGAAATCTTAAAAATGAAAAGTTATGGAAAGACAAACGAGAGTGAGCGTTTTTGAGAGCGAAAATCCTGCCGAAATTCAACTGATAAAATCAAAACTAAATGAAGCAGGTATAGAAAATTTTACACAAGATGCTTATATGACATTTACCACAACACCTACTGCAAGAACTCTCAAGCTGCAAGTGAATTTAGTGGACGAGCAGAGAGCTTTTGAGATTATTGATGCCTATATTCAACAAACAAATGAATTATCATAAAATTCATAATTTTAAATTTTACTACTTTAGAATCGGGACAAGCAATTGTTCCGATTTTTTATGAAATATTATCAGGATTTGCTAAATTGTACCATATTTTTTTTGAATGAAAATAAAATCCATTATTGTAGACGACGAAAAAATTGCAAGAAATGTTTTACGGAATTACCTTACGAAATATTGTCCGCAAGTGGAAATTCTTGCAGAAGCGGAAAATATAAAAGAGGCGGTTCCGCTTATTCAGGAGCATCGTCCGCAATTGGTTTTTTTGGATGTGGAAATGCCTTTCGGAAACGCTTTTGACGTTTTGGAAGCCACAAAAGATTACGATTATGAAACGATTTTCATTACCGCATTTTCAGAATATTCTTTAAAGGCTTTAAACAAAAGTGCTTCTTACTATATTTTAAAACCAATTGATATTCAGGAGCTTATTTCTGCGGTGAATAAAGTCGCTGAAACTATTGAAAAAAATGAAGAATTCAACAGGAATAAAATTCTTCTCGAAAATCTGAAACAAAAACCTGAAAAGCAGCAAATTATTCTTCCAACACTTCAAGGTTTTGATGTGGCAAGAATTGATGAAATTGTGCGTTTGCAGGCGGATGGAAATTTTACCCAGATTTACCTGAAAGACGGAAGCAAAAAAATGGTTTGCCGTTTCCTGAAATATTTTGACGAATTGCTGGATTTTCCTTTAGTTCGGGTGCATCGTTCTCATATTGTGAATTTCAATTTTGTAAAATCCTATCATAAAAACGGCGAAATCGTTTTACAGGACAATACCGAAATTGAAGTTTCCGGAAGTTATAAAGAGCAGTTTCTGAAACTCTTTTAAAATCCCTATTTTTGCAGAGCTTTTAGAGTTTTAACCACAAAAGTCACAAAAGAAAAACTTTGAAAAATTAAAAAAATCAAAAGTTTTATAATTTGTTTTTTGAAAACCTAAAGACGAAAAATCTTTTGTGATTAAGCAAAAATCAATTATCATTCATCAATTATCATTCATAAAATGAAACCATCTTTAGCTAGAGGAACGCGTGATTTTACTGCTACAGAAGTAGTGAAAAGAAGATACATTATCAATGCATTACAGAAAAATTTTGAACTATTCGGTTTTCAACCATTGGAAACGCCGAGCTTTGAAAATCTTTCCACACTTACTGGAAAATATGGAGAAGAAGGCGATCGGCTGATTTTTAAAATTCTGGAGTCTGGTGATTTTTTCATGAATAAGAGACAAAACATTGAAGATTTTTATAAGTCATTAATATATTTTGATTATTATTATTATAAAATTCTGTCGGGTGAAATTCAAAAATTTGATGAAATAGTTTTTTTTGATAATATCTCAAAAAGTGATTCTGATTATATTTTTAGATTTTTTAAAAATAACATTGACTATTTAAAAACATTTGACACCAAAGTTCAACATAATAGTTTTGGTGAGCGTGAAGATCCAATAGACAAACAAAAAGCCACTATTCTAAATTTATTTATTACGGGTTACTATAATAATATTGGATTGGATTCTAAAAGTTTAGTTAAGGAGATTTCAGACAAAGCGCTTCGTTATGACCTTACCGTTCCTTTTGCCCGTTTTGTAGCCATGAATCACGGACAATTGACTTTTCCTTTTAAACGCTACCAAATTCAGCCGGTTTGGAGAGCAGATCGTCCAGCAAAAGGACGTTTCAGAGAATTTTATCAGTGCGATGCAGATGTTGTAGGCAGCGAAAGTCTTTGGCAGGAAATAGACTTGGTTCAGCTTTATTTGAAGTCGTTTAATGATTTAAAAATTTCTATAAAAATTCATATTAATAACAGAAAAATACTTTCCGGATTGGCAGAGTTTGCCAATATTTCTGAGCAACTCATTGATTTTACTGTTGCTTTGGATAAGCTGGATAAAATAGGAAAGGATGGAGTGATAAAAGAACTTCAGGGAAAAAATATTTCTGATGAAGCTATTGAAAAGCTAAGTTTTCTTTTTGATAACCATTCGCAGGAAAAAGTACTATCTATTTTGAAGGAAAATTTTGAAAATACTGAAATTGGAAAAAAAGGTATTGAAGAATTAGAATTTGTTTTGGAAAATTGTAAAAATTTAGGAATTGAAAACGAACTGGTTTTCGATATTACTTTAGCCAGAGGTTTGGATTATTATACAGGTGCAATTTTCGAAGTGAAAGCTGAAAATGTACAAATGGGAAGTATTGGTGGTGGTGGAAGATATGACAACCTTACGGAAGTTTTCGGGGTAAAAAATATTCCGGGAATTGGGATTTCGTTTGGTTTGGACAGAATTTATCTCGTGATGGAAGAACTTGGACTTTTTCCTGAAAATACAGAAGATAAAGTTGAATATCTCTTTGCTAATTATGGAGAAAAAGAAGCTCTGGAATCTTTGAAAATTATTTCGAAACTTCGTGAAAAAGGAATCTCAGCAGAACTCTTTCCTGAAGCTGGAAAAATGAAGAAATTCTTTTCGTATTCCGAAAAAAGAGGAGTGAAGAATCTTGTGTTTTTAGGAACTGAAGAAATTTCAAATAAAACAATTACGATAAAAAATCAGGAAAGCGGAGAACAGAAAACAATTTCGCAAGAAGAATTTTTACAATAAATGATTTTCCACACTTTTGCAAAGTATAAATAACTAAAAAATGGAAAACTATCTTGATATCAACCGAAATTCTTGGAACGCAAAAGTAGAGCCGCATCTGAAATCGGATTTCTATTTTGTGGAAGATTTTTTGAAAGGAAAATCTTCTCTGAATTCCATAGAACTTGATATGTTGGGAAATATTGAAGGAAAAGAAATTCTTCATCTTCAATGTCATTTTGGTCAGGATTCCATTTCATTGTCCAGATTAGGTGCAAAAGTGACCGGAATAGACCTTTCGGATAAAGCTATTGATACGGCGAAAGAATTAGCCGAAAAATGTGGAACAGATACAGAATTTATTTGCTCCGATATTTATCGTCTTTCCGAAGTTCTCAATAAAAAATTTGATATAGTTTTTACCAGTTACGGTGTTATTGGCTGGCTTCCGGATTTGGATAGATGGGCAAAAGTGATTTCTCATTTTTTGAAACCGGAAGGAAAATTGGTTTTTGTAGAATTTCATCCTTTTGTATGGATGTATGATGATGATTTCCAGTTTGTAAAATACAGTTATTTTAACGAAAAACCAATTGTAGAAACCTATGAAGGAACTTATGCCGATCAGTCGGCTGATATAGTTCAGGAGTATGTAATGTGGAATCATCCTACATCAGATGTTTTGAATGCACTTCTTAAAAATGGATTGGAAATCAATAGTTTTAATGAATTTGATTATTCACCTTACGCTTGTTTTCGGCATAATGAAGAAATTGAAGCCGGAAAGTATAGAATTCCAAAATTTGTGCAAAAAATTCCTTTAGTTTTCTCAATTGAAGCCACAAAAAAACCGTCTTAAAAATTTAAGGCGGTCTTTTGTAAAAAACTATATGAATGTAAAAAACTAAAGTAAAATTAATTTTGCGAAATGGTTTCGTCTGCTTTGTTCTTAATCTGAGAAGCTACATCATTTGCTTTAGATTTAAGATCATTACCAAATTTGTTTAAATTATCTTTGGCAGTATTTATTTTATCTTTGATGGCTTGTTTTTCTTCAGGAGTAGAGTTTTTATATTTCCACCATGCTAAAGCTCCAAGTCCCAATAATGCTAACAATCCGTTTCTTTTAGTATTTCCCATGATTTTATTTTTTTAATCGTTTTTAAATATTTAATTTGATAAAATTATGTATGTAAACTTTATGCCAAAAATTAAATCCAAATCATAATTTTTTGTTAAAATTAAAAGTCTTAAAAATTTGACTACTAATTTTTTTGATTTTTGAACATCTGTAATGATTTTAACGAAAAATTGAAAAAATTAGTATAGATGTTTGTAGGAATTCACAATAAAAAATCCGCAAATTTTTGTTTGCGGATTTTTTGTTCTATAATTTCGGGATTTTAACCCAAATACGGATATTTATAATTTTTTGGTGAAACAAAAGTTTCTTTAATGCTTCGTACAGAAACCCATCGTAAAAGATTCATTTTAGAGCCGGCTTTATCGTTGGTTCCGGAAGCTCTGGCTCCGCCAAAAGGTTGTTGTCCTACAACAGCTCCGGTCGGTTTATCATTGATATAGAAATTTCCTGCTGCATTTTCAAGAGCTTTGTATGCTTCATCAATAGCATATCTGTCTTGCGAAAAGATAGAACCTGTAAGAGAATAAGGCGAAGTGGAATCTACTAATTTCAAGGTTTTTTCCCAATCCTGATCTTCATAAACATAAACGGTTAAAATTGGACCGAAAATTTCTTCACAAATAGATTCGTATTGTCCGTTTGTGGTTTCAATTACTGTTGGTTCTACAAACCATCCGGTTGTATTGTCGCATTTTCCTCCGAAGATAATTTCTGCATCATTGGATTTTTCGGCTCTTTCGATATATCCTTTGCATTTATTGAAAGAATTTTCATCAATTACGGCATTCACAAAATTGGAAGGATCTTCCGGTGAACCTATTTTTATGGTTTTCAACTGAGCTTCCATCACATTTTTTACATCTTCCCAAAGAGATCTTGGAACATACGCTCTGGAAGCAGCAGAACATTTTTGTCCCTGATATTCGAACGCACCTCTTACCAAAGCAGTAGCTACAGCTTCAGAATTTGCACTCGGATGCACCATTACGAAATCTTTTCCTCCGGTTTCTCCTACAATTCTTGGATAGGTTCTATAATTATGGATATTGTCGCCGATCATTTTCCACATTCCCTGAAAAACTTTTGTAGAGCCTGTAAAATGAAGGCCTGCAAAATCAGGATGAGCCAAAACTTTTTCAGCAGTTTCTTTTCCGTCTGTGAAGACCATATTGATTACGCCATCAGGAAGTCCGGCTTCTTTAAAAATTTCCATGATGACATGTGCAGAATATACTTGTTTATCCGAAGGTTTCCAAACTACAACATTTCCAAGCATAGCCATACAAGACGGAAGATTTCCGGAAATGGCTGTAAAATTGAAAGGAGTAACAGCAAAGCAAAAACCTTCTAAAGGACGATATTCTGAACGATTCCAAATTCCTTCACTGGAAACGGGCTGTTCTGCATACATCTCCGTCATAAATTCTACATTGAATCTCAGAAAGTCTATTAATTCACAAGCAGAATCTATTTCCGCCTGATGTACATTTTTGGATTGTCCGATCATAGTAGCTGCATTCAGACGATCTCTGTAAGGACCGGCAATAAGATCAGCAGCTTTCAAAAATATGGAAGCACGCTGTTCCCAACCTAAAGAATTCCATTTTTCTTTTGCAGCAAGAGCAGTTTCGATTGCCTGATCTACATGAGACATATCGCCTTTGTAATAAAATCCTAAATCATGTTGATGATCTTGTGGAGACTGAAGTCTTACTTTTTCATTGGTTTTTACTTCTTTTCCTCCGATTATCATTGGGATTTCCGTTTTTTCGTTCCACATTTTTTTGTATGTGGCGATAAGAGATTTTACTTCTGAAGAACCGGGTTCGTAGCTTTTTACAGGCTCATTGATAGCGAAAGGAACCTGAGATATGGCTTTTGACATAAAAAAAAATTAGTTGATTTGTTTGCTCACAAATTTACATTTTTAAAATGGATTGAGAAACAACAGATGATAATAGAAAAGGCTTGGAATTTGCATTCTAAACAAAGACAACCCCCACAAATAAACATCATGGAAGATAAAAGAAATATACCGCCAAAAGGTGTTGTTATAGCAGTTATAGCCATTATCGTTATGATTATTGTTTATATGGTACTTACTACAGTTTTTCCTGGACTTTTTCGCTCCATGAATCAGGGAAATATTTGAAAAGAATAGCTTTTTAGAATATTTATATTGTATTGCAATTTTTTAAATCCTATAATAATCAGGTCTCCAATTTTTAATTAATTTTTTTATTTCGGTTCCGTTCAAATCTTCCTTAAGAGTTTTCTCCAAAAGAATTTTGAATTCATTATCATACGCAAAACGCAAAGCCGCAATCTGCCCGAAATTCAATTTTTCTTCAATATCATCCGATCGCATTCCGTATAATTCGAAGTATCGTTGTTTAAATTCTAAAATTATTATTCTGTTTTGCAATCCCAACGCATAATGCTGCCGAATCATAACGGCAAGAAAAAGCAAAAGAAAAATAATAGTACCGAATAAAATCCATACGATGTAATTTTCATTGTCTGTAAAAATTTTGTAAATACTTGTAATTAAGAGTATTACCAATAAAGGAAGATATACAAAATGATGAGGTGGATAGTACATCCGATGATTGTGATAGTTCTGGTTTTTCATAAGAAAAAAAATTTAAATAAAGGTACAATCTTGATCTATGTTAATGAATTGTATAGTTAAATTATATAAATTTGTTTGAAAAATTTGGAAGTCCAACAGAAATTGAATTAAAATTTTAAGTTTTCGAGAAACAAGTTTTCTTGGTTATGTACTAGTAAAAGAAGGCCATTTGGCTTTCTTTTACTATTTTGGCTTCCAAGATTTATACTTCAGAAAGGCTTTACAAATTTACATTATAAAGATTCTGGAATCAATGTTTATGCTTTGTTATTTTTATACATCATTCAAATTCTCTAATTTTATAAAATCTAAAAATTTGATTACACTAAAAATGACAACTCCCGAAAAAATAACGTTGCTAAGAGAAAAAATGACAGAAAACAATATAGATGCATTCATCGTGTTTTCTGCCGATCCACATATGAGTGAATATCTTCCTGAAAACTGGAAAGAAAGATCGTGGATTTCAGGATTTACAGGTTCTGCCGGTTTTGTGGTGATTACCAATGATAAAGCCGGACTTTGGACGGATGGAAGATATTTTGTACAAGCTCCAAAAGAACTGGAAGGTTCCGGAATTGATCTAATGAAAGAAGGAATGGAAGGAACACCAGATTATATGGATTGGATTATTTCTCAGGTTCGTGAAGGTGGAAAAGTAGCCGTAAATGCTGTTGCAACATCGAATACAAATTGGGAAAATCTCACTTCAAAACTGAAAACAAAAAATATTGAATTGGTTGATCTTCCGCTTTTGGATCAGGTTTGGATAGAAAGAGCAACTCCTCCGAAAAATCCAATTTTTGTGCATCCTGTGGAAAGGGCGGGAAAATCTGTTTTTCAAAAATTGTCCGAAATCCGACAAAAAATGGACGAACAGAAAGCAACATTGCATATTATTTCTAGTTTGGATGATGTAGCATGGACTCTGAATCTAAGAGGAAGTGATGTGGAAGCCAATCCTGTTTTTTTAGGATACATTATTCTTACTTTAAATGAAACTTTTTTGTTTGTCGATCTGGAAAAACTGAATACAGAAGCCCGAAAACAACTCGAAGAGGCAGAAGTGAAGGTAATTCCGTACGAAGAGTTTTTTGGATATCTGAAAAATTTGAAAAATGAGAAAATCCTGATTTCTCCTAATTCTAACCAGTTCATCTTTGAATCGTTGAAAGAAAAAAATACTTTCATAAAAGCTGCTGTTCCGGGAAATATTATGAAGGCTCAAAAAAATGAAGCGGAATTGGCAGGTTTCAGAACGGTAATGGAAAGAGACGGAGTTGCGATGGTGAAATTTCTCTATTGGCTTAGTCACCATGTAGGAAAAGAACCGATGACGGAATATTCTATCGGGCAAAAATTAATAGGTTTCCGGAAAGAGCTGGAAAATTTTGTAGGGGAAAGTTTCGGAAATATTGTTGGTTATCAGGAAAATGCGGCTATTCCTCATTATTCTGCAAAAGAAACCGGAAGCAAAGAAGTGACCAATGAAGGAATTATCCTTGTAGATTCCGGTGGTCAGTATTTGGAAGGAACTACCGATATTACTAGAACTTTAGCTTTGGGAGAAGTTTCGGAAGAATTTAAAACCGATTATACTTTGGTGCTTCAAGGAATGATTCGTCTTTCTATGGTGAAATTTGCCAAAGGAACTCGTGGAAACCAATTGGATGCAATTGCAAGACTCCCACTTTGGATGCACGGAAAAGATTACAATCATGGAACTGGTCACGGAGTCGGAAGTTTTATGAATGTACATGAAGGTCCGCAAAGTTTCAGAAAAGATCTAAATCCTACAGAATTGTTACCGGGAATGGTACTTTCCAACGAGCCGGGATTTTATAAAGAAAATCAATACGGAATTCGACATGAAAATTTGGTAGCGGTAAAAGAATGGAAAACCACAGATTTCGGAACTTTTTATGAATTTGAAACATTAACGTTCTGTCCATATTTTAAAGATACCATCGTTAAAGAAATCCTTTCCCAAGAAGAAATTGAATGGCTGAATGATTATCATAAACAGTGTGAAGAAAAAATTGCGAAACATTTGGAAGGCGACATTCTAAATTGGTTTTTGGAATTGGTAAAACCTTTGTAAAATTACTAATCATAATTATCCCATAAATTCAAAATTTTATGGGATTTTTTATGAAAATAACCTTGTCAGAAATAGCCCTGATTGACTCTTTTTTTATATTTTTTAGAGGAATCGTCGAAACTCGTTTCTCGTTTTGTAGTGGAAATTCCGCAGTAAATGATGGGTTTGGGAAGGAACGAGGAATTGCAACGGAAAGCAGGAAATAGCTTCTAAAAATTAATTCAAAAATAGATTAAATTTGCCAAATGAAACAAGACACTATTTGTGCTTTAGCAACAGCAAACGGAATCGGCGCAATAGGAATTATCAGAATTTCGGGAGAAGATTCCATTTCTATCGTTAATAAAATTTTTGAAGGAAAAAATCTTGAAAAAGTAAAATCTCATACCGTTCATTATGGTTTTATTGTGGAGAATAAGGATCAAGTCTTCGACTCCGCTCAGACTGACAGACAAGAGGCAAAAAGCGATAGACAAGAGCAAAAAACCATCAACCAACAACCATCAACCGACAACCAAGAAATTATCGACGAAGTTATGGTTTCCGTTTTTCATGCTCCAAAAACCTTTACCACTGAAAATTCTGTGGAAATTTCGTTTCACGGTTCGCCGCATATTGGGAAAAAAATTCTGGAAGTTCTGATAAAAAATGGAGCAAGAATGGCAAAAGCAGGAGAGTTTACCATGCGTGCTTTCCTGAATGGAAGAATTGATCTTTCACAAGCTGAATCTATTGCCGATCTGATCGCTTCAGAAAACGAGGCTTCTCGAAAAGTAGCTCTTCATCAACTGAAAGGAGGGATTTCTAATGAAATATCTATTTTAAGAGGCGACTTGCTGAATTTTACGTCATTGATAGAATTGGAGCTTGATTTTGCAGAGGAAGATGTAGAGTTTGCAGACAGAACGGCTTTGAAAATTCTTCTTGAAAAAATAAAACTCAAATTGAAGTCTTTGATAGACAGTTTCCAATACGGAAATGCCATTAAAAATGGAACTGCGGTTGCGATTATTGGAAAACCCAATGCCGGAAAATCGACACTATTAAACGCTTTGCTGAAAGAGGAAAGAGCAATTGTAAGCAATATTGCCGGAACAACAAGAGACACTATTGAAGAAATTCTCCATATAAAAGGACACGCTTTTCGCCTCATTGATACGGCCGGATTACGTGAAACTTCCGACGAAATTGAAGCAATTGGTGTGAAAAAAGCGAAAGAAAAAGTAGATCAGGCGGATGTTTTGGTTTATTTGCTGGATGCCGAAACTACCGATTTTTCTGAGGATTTGCTGATGCTGAAATCGCTTTTGAGACCGGATATGAAAGTGATTGTTTGTGCCACCAAAATTGATGAGGTTTTGCCAAGTCATTATAGTTCTATAGAAGATGTTTTCAGAAAAGAAATCGTGCAAGAATTTGATTTTATTCCTATTTCCGCCGTTGAAAACCAAAATATTCAGGATCTTAAAAATGAATTGTCTTCGTATGTGGAACAATTAAAATCTGAGGAGAATAATGTTGTAATTACCAATCAACGCCACTATGAAGCCCTGCAAAAATCTCTGGAAGCTGTATATAAAGTAAAAGAAGCCATCACTTCCCAAATTTCCACAGAATTATTGGCGTATGAACTTCGCAATGCATTGGAACATCTCGGTGAAATTTCCGGCGAAGTAACCAATGATGAGGTTCTGGGGAATATTTTTTCTAAGTTTTGTATCGGGAAGTAGTTAAGTAAGCGTTTTGTTTATAAAATAAGAAGTGTCAATTACTTATTTTTGCATAAGTTAAAAACTCATACTCCGTCATCCTCATTTCCCCAGATTTTTGTAAAATTCCCTGTTCCACAGCCCATTTCAAATCCCGGCTTGCAGTGGGAGCAGAAATATTTTTGAAAGTTTGTAAATACTCTTTTCGGTTAAATTTATTTTGACCTATTTTTTCTTTAAATAGGGCTATTCTATCCTCTGTTCGAAGAGTTTTATTTTGAGATTGTAAAAGCTCTTCTAAAGCGCACAGAATAATTCCTAGCATAAATTCTATGAATGGAGTAGAATTACCTTTTTTATCAGATTCAGAAAGTTTGCTGTAATATTCATCTTGTCTTTGTTTGATTAAACTTTCAATTGGTAAATATTCAAAAACGGGATATTGTTGCATTAAGATTAAAGTTTGCCAAAGCCTTCCCATTCTGCCATTGCCATCAACAAAAGGGTGTATAAATTCAAATTCATAATGAAATACACAGCTTTTTATTAAGGTTAAATCTTTATCTTTTTTCAGATATGCAAAAAGGTCTTTCATTAATCCATTGACCATTGTTCCACTTGGTGCAACATGTGCCACTTTTGAGCCTTTCACAATACCCACATTTGTAGTCCTTAATTTTCCAGCATTATCAACCAAGCCATTCATTAAAATAGAATGAGCTTTTTCTAAATCTTTCAATTGATTAGGATTGAATTGATGTAGTTGCTCGTAAACTTTTATAGCATTCTGAACTTCAAGAATATCTTTTTGCGGTGCAACTACTCTTTTATTTTCTAGTAAGGCTGTAATTTGTTCTTCAGTTAAAGTATTACCTTCAATTTCTAAAGAAGATTGAATTGTTTTTATACGATTTCTTTTTCGTAATTCTGTGGTAGGTTTGTAGAGATGAGTTGCATTAATTTCTCCTATCTTTTCGGAAATAGAAGCAATTAAAGTCAAAATTTTATCTGTTATTTGATAAGAAGGTTTCATTGATGATAATATCATTTGATACTATCAAAAGTATAAATTATATTTGATTCTACAAATCAAAAGCAATTCCAAAACTGCTGATTTTTGTCTTTGAAAGTGAATGTTTTTAAAACTTTTGGCGTTCATTTGTCTCACGTTTAGTCCAAAGCATTAATTTTGCTACATATAGTTACTTTCTGTATTTGCAAATGACTTTTGTTTTCCATTGTTTGCTCATGCTTTCTTTTCTTTGATTTTATCTGATTTTCAGTCTGATAAATACAATTTTTTATGGAACAGTTTTCTTATAGTTTCTTTTATTTCCTTATTTTATATACCTCTTGTACACCTTGAAATTGAAAAGAATATAAAGATGTACAAAAATGTTTTCAAGATAAGCATCAAAAAAATGCAGGTTTTCCTCGAAATCACACTTACTTTAGTAGATGAGATATTTTTAAAATTGTTGAAAATAATTTTTTTGTGCGATTATATTTTTAGTCATTTCTAATAAGTTTGCTTATTTTAGTTGCTTATAAGCGAATTCATTTTTAGATTTACCTCTATTATATGTACAAATATTATTTAATTTTATTCTTTTTTATTAATTTTTTTTCCTTGGGACAAGAAAAGAACCCTACAATTGAAGATCTGATTTCAAAGTGCAGAAATAACCTTAACAAGAATTTAGATTCTTCTTTTTATTATGCCAAAAAAATTAATATTATAAGCCAGAAAATTAAAAGTAATTTTTATTTGTCAAGAGGTTATTATATATTAGGATTTTGTTACTATAAAAAAGGCGATAAAAAGTCTGCTCAGAAATATATCTACCGTTCTATTCCTTTGGCGCAAAAGTTTAAAAATTTTGAAGCCCTATCACTTTCCTTTAACTTATTAGGACTTATTAATTATGAATCAAATAATTATACAAAAGCATTAGAGCTATATTTAAAATCATTGGATATAGCTGAAAGTCATAAATTATATAGAAACAAAAGTTTTGTATTAAAGAATTTAGGCAATCTATTCATATCACAAAAAGATACTCTTACTGCTATAAAATATTATGAGGAAGATTATAAAGTATCAAAAGAAAATAATCTTAAAGTTGAAATGTATGGAAGCTGTAATAATTTAGCACAAATATTAGACAAAAGAAATCCTGCCTTAGCGTTAAAATATTATAATACAGCTCTTTTAATAACTCAGGAAATTGATAATAAGTATGGGCAGTTCAGTGTACATATTAACCTTCATAAACTCTTCATGCAAAATGAAAACTTTAAAAGTCTTTCAAAAGCAATATTCCATTTAAATGCTGCCAAAGATTTGATACCCAAAATTGGTGATCAGAGTTTGTATTTTTATTATTACTACAATTTGGGAACATATTATAATAAACTTGGCCAGTTAGAAAAAAGTATTTCTTTCTATTTAAAAGCTCTTGAAGTCTCAAAAGAAAATAATATGTCTCTAGAAGAGAAAATAGCATTAATTGAAAACATATATATTACATTCGAAAGAACTAGTGATTATAAGCAGGCCTATCATTATAAAACATTGTATCATAAATTAAATGACAGTATTTTTTCAGTAGAGAAAAACAAAAACCTCAATGAAATTATTACCAAATATGAAGTAGATAAAAAAAGTGCTCAAATACAATTATTGAACCAGCAAAAAGAAATTCAAAATAAAAAGAATAGACTTGTTATTATAACTTCTCTATTTCTCATTCTCTTATTGGCTGGTTTTTTATACTTTGTTTATAAAAAAGTACAGTTTCAGAAAAGATTACGTTTCCAGGAAAATATCAATCATCAACAGGAAAAAGTAAAGCTACTGCAAGACCAGGAACTGAAAAGAATGGCCGCCTTGATAGAAGGGCAAAATTCTGAACAAAACCGTATTGCCAAAGACCTGCATGACGGTGTTGCAGGTGATCTGGCAGGGATGAAGTTGTTATTGGCCAAAGAAAATACAAGCCTTAATAATAAAAATTTAGAGAAAATTCAGAAAGGCCTTTCCGATATATTTCAAGAAATACGGGAAATTTCTCACAATTTAAGTATTAATGGCATCAAAGAAAAAACATTATCAGATCTTTTACATGATCTAAAAGTTAAATACCAGAAAAGAAACGAATTTAGTTTTGAGGTCTATATTTATCCGGAAAATGCTGTTGATAA
>NZ_JBXUGL010000038.1:0-22918 GCF_057180505.1 Chryseobacterium sp. HNCC26DJ241
AAAGAGTCTTTTTCAAGACTCTTTTTTGTTATAAAAATCAGCAATATTTTTGATTTCGTCTAATTTCAGGTTCCACATAAAGTTGAGAAATTGCTGGTAACTTTCACTTTGCTCTTTCGGATCAACCCTATCAAGATAACGGTTGAGATTATATTTTTTTCGGGCATCATAGATTTTTTCAAAAAATTTACCGAGCCATTCTTTGTTATACTCATTCTCTTCATTATCCTGAAGAAATTGCATTGCCACATATATTCCTATCCCATAATCTTCAGAATGATAGAAATTGGGTAATACTTCCATCTTTGCAGTTTTTCTCAGTTTAGAAAAATTTTCATTACTATTCACAGCAGGTTCTTCATTTTTTAGTTCCGAAAATTCATTTTTCAGAATTTCAATTCTTTTTATCATTTCCGGATGAGAAGAAAGTGAATCCTTATCCAATTTATCCTTATAAAGATTATAATTGTAAAGAGAAAAATCTTCTTTTTTCATCCAATTTTCATTGAAGGTCTGTTTTGGAAGATCATAGAGTTTTTTATAGGTTTCTATTTTTAGCTCGCGTGGAGAAATGGAGTCAAAATCTCGAAGATTTTTCATCGCATTCATAAATTCTGCTTTTTTGTAAACGGTATTTTTAAATAACATAAAACCTAAAGAATCCGCCTGAATTTCTTTCATTCTCTTCTCTTCATATCTTTTATACAGTCTCTTCTTTACAATATCAAACGCTTTATCATACTTATGCTCATTCATCTCACTGATGCCTTTTACGGTTTCTTTATCGGTTTTGATCTCATTGATACTTTCCATAATACCACCTAATGAATGCTTTTTAATTTTATGCGCAATTTCATGGCAAAGTATCGCAGCAATCTGATCTTCATTATCCATCCAGTTGTAAAGTCCCATATTAATAATAAATGTCCCGTCTGCAAGACAAAAAGCGTTTGGCGTATTATCTTTGGAAACCAACACTTTTATCTGTTCAGAAATAACAGGATTCTGTTTTTTGATTTCAGAAATAATCCTGTTCAGATTTTCTTCAAATGGGGATATAAAAACATAATCTTTATTTTTTATTTCCTTTTCAAAATCTTTATAGGCTTCATCATAGAATTTACCAAGTTCCGCACTGATCTTCCCGGAATATTCTGATTTCAAATTTTTTACAAAAATATCATAGCTGATTTTATACTCTTTCAGAAAATCCTTTCGCTTTTGGTAATCAGCAGTATCAAGAGGTTTATATTGTCCAAAAATCAGACTCGAAAAACAATACAAAAAAAATCAAAAAATATAGTCTTTGAAACATTTTAAATAAAAATAAAATGCAAATTTACATTTTTCGTTTTCATTTTTGTTTCCGAACATTAGTACATTTGTGTTTATGAAAATCTTTCTTTCGGTTTTAAAATATATTGCTGCAATTATTGCCATACTTATTGCTCTTACCTATACTTTGGGATATGATTACCTTTTTAAAAGAGTTGCCAAAACATATCTTCAAGGGGAAACTTCCGCTACTATTGATGACGGAGAGTTGTTTTCCAAACATGTTATTCTCGCTGAAAATCCGAGACCTTGGATTCTTGATTCGCTTTACAATAAAAAGAAATTACCCCAAATTTTAGAAGAAAATCTAAAAAATTCTAATACTGCTTCTTTTGTTGTTGTAAAAAACGGGCAGCTTCTCCATGAAGAATACTGGGACGGATATAATACTAAATCCAAAACCAATTCCTTTTCTATGACAAACACGGTAACTGCGCTTCTTCTAGGTGCAGCTATTGGTGATGAAAGAATAAAAAATGAAGATCAATATTTTTCTGATTTTTATCCGGATTACATCAATATGGAATTCGGAAAATATCTTACATTGAAAGATCTGGTAACCATGGAAGCAGGTTTGGACTGGAATGAAGATCATTATAGTGCATTTTCTCCGGAAACAAAAGCCTATTATGGAAATACTCTTGCTGAAGCTATTTTTGATAAAGAAATTATAGAATTACCGGGAAAAAAATTCAAATATCAAAGCGGAAGTACACAACTTTTAGGTTTTGCCATCCGAAAGGCGGTAAATATGCCACTGTCTTCTTATGCCTCCAAAAAATTGTGGACACCTTTGGGAATGGAACAAAATGCATATTGGAGTACCGATGAACGTGGAGTAGAAAAAGCATTTTGCTGTATACATGCCAATTCTCGGGATTTTGCAAAATTAGGACAGCTGATGTTGAATGAAGGAAAAGTAGATTCTTTGCAAATTCTCAGCAAAAATTACATCCAAAAAATGATTACCCCGACTAAAGAATCCAATTATACCTATGGATATGGAATCTGGATCAATGATAAGGCAAAATACCCGCATTATTACTTCCGAGGAAATCTGGGACAGTACATTATTGTAGTTCCTGAAAAAAAACTGGTAATCGTAAGAACCGGAGATTCTAAAATAATCGAAGAAGATAAATTTGGACATCCAAAACAAGTCACTCTGATGGTGGAGCAAGTAGTGGAAAATTTCTAAATCCGAATTGCCTCAGCAAAATTTTACTTTTACCCACTATTTTAAAAAATAAAAAGGATATTGATTTTCATAATCTATTGCAGAAAATATTCCGTAATTTTGTATCATTCTAAATAACGTTTTAGAATTAAATTTCATTCAAAATGCTTGATTTACAAAATATTCGAACACAGTTCCCTATCCTTTCCCAACAGATTAATGGCAAACCTTTGGTTTATTTGGATAATGCAGCCACCTCACAAAAACCGATTTCTGTCTTAGAAGTTTGGGAAAAATATTATACTGAACTCAATGCCAATGTTCATCGTGGGATTCATACTCTAAGTCAGCTTGCAACCAATGAAATGGAGCTTTCCCGAAAAAAAATCCAAAAATTCATCAACGCTAAAAATAATTTTGAAGTCATTTTCACCAAAGGAACTACGGAAGGAATTAACTTGATTGCATATGCTATTTCCAATCAGATAAAAGAAAATGATGAAATTATTATTTCCTATCTGGAACACCATTCCAATATTGTTCCGTGGCAGCTTCTTTGCGAAAGAACAGGCGCAAAACTGAAAGTAATTCCTATAGATGAAAACGGAATTCTTCAGCTTGATTTTTTAGATAAAAACTTAAACGAACGTACGAAAATTGTTTCTGTAAATCAGGTTTCTAACGCTTTAGGAATTATAAATCCTATTGACGAAATTATTGCAAAAGTCAGGAAAAATTCTACTGCATATATTGTAATAGATGGAGCACAATCTGTACCGCATTTTAAAATTGATGTACAGAAAACGGATTGTGATTTCTTTGTTTTTTCCGGTCACAAAATGTATGCACCAATGGGAACCGGAATTTTGTATGGAAAAGAAGAAATTCTCCAAAAAATTGATCCGTTTCTTGGTGGTGGCGAAATGATTGCGACATGTTCGTTTGAAAAAACAACTTTTGCCGATTTGCCATTTAAATTTGAAGCCGGCACTCCCAATGTTGGCGGAAATATTTCTTTAGGAGCAGCCATTGATTTTATTGAAAATATTGGGCTCGAAAACATTCAAAACCATGAAAATGCATTGCTGGATTATGCCCAGAAAAAACTTCTGGAAATTGAGGGCGTAAAAATTTATGGTGAAAAAACAAAAAGAACAGGTGTTGTTTCTTTCAACCTTGATGGAATTGGGATTTCATCAGATGTCGGAATGATTCTTGACAAACTTGGAATTGCAGTACGAACAGGGCATCACTGCGCTCAACCTATTATGAATTTTTTTAATATTGCAGGAACAGTAAGAGCAAGTTTTGCCGTTTATAATGCTTTTGAAGAAATCGATATCTTGGTAGAAGGTGTAAAAAAAGCACAAAGAATGCTGATGTAAATTAGTCTAACTTTAATCTTAAAAAATAGTTTCGCATTCTAAGTGCTTTTTTTTCATTTGTGTGAAAAATAATTTATAAATAAATTATCTTTCATCATTTGTGTTCACCAAAAGTATAAAAAGAAAACTTACGCAAACTATATGAATGAGAATTCGCACTGTTTGAATTAGAATTTGAAGAAAAATATCCTATAAAAAATATTTTTACTCGAATATTTTAATATTTACAAAACAAAAACTGAAATTTTGATTCAGTTTCTTTTCTATAATTTATCTTTTAAAAATTTAATCCTCAAGAAGATAAACCAATTCATCACCAAAATTATCTTCAAGATTTTTTAAAACTTTTGCCGTTTTCACTTTTTCAAAAAGTTTATCTACTAAAAAACTTTTTTCAAAAAACTGGCGATGGATTCCGGGAAGCATTTCCATAAAAAGATTAATTCCTACTTCATTATTATGAAGATCCATTTTGGTTTCCAAAGGTTCATTGGGAAAAAGATCTTCATGCATGCTTGTCATTCTTTTACACCATAATAAAGCCTTATTAGGAGAAGAAATTTTGCAGCAATACATCATAATGAGGCAAGACCAAAGTGCATGTCTGAAAGCGTTTCCTATTCCGTTTGTAGAATTGGTTTTCGGAAAATATTTTTGAGCGAGAACAAACGCTTTCATCGTCGCATAAAAACTCAATACAGCAAACAACGGATGAGACAATACGAGTTGAGCCAGCTTCATCATTTTTTTGAAACTGAGTTTTCGTAAAGCATTAAAAAAAATACGAACTGTTCTTCTCATAAAAGAAATCTCACCCGATAAGGTGAGATTTTTTCATATTTGTTACAAAAATTATGCTTTTGCGTATAAAAGATTTACAGTTTTAGAAACTGTTTCTTTAATTTCGGTTCTCTTCACGATAAAATCTACAAATCCTTTTTCCTGAAGAAACTCTGATGTTTGGAAACCTTCCGGCAAATCTTTTCCGATAGTTTCACGAATTACTCTTGGACCGGCAAAACCAATCAAAGCACCTGGTTCTGCCATAATAATATCAGCTGTCATTGCAAAAGAAGCAGTAATTCCTCCAAAAGTAGGATCACACAGATAAGCAATATACGGAAGTCCTGCTTCTGAAAGCTGAGCCAATTTTGCCTGAACTTTTGCCAATTGCATCAAAGAAAAAGCTGCTTCCTGCATTCTTGCACCTCCAGATTGGCAGATAATCATATAAGGAAGTTTGTGCTTGATGGAATAATCTATAGCTCTGCGGATTTTTTCTCCCATTACGGAACCTAAAGAACCTCCAATAAATGCAAAATCCATACATGAAATGACCATTTCCGTTTCGTTTACTTTTCCAACTGCATTACGAATAGAATCGTTCAGTTTGGTTTTGGATTTTACTTCCTTCAGACGTTCTGTATATGCTTTTGTATCTTTGAAATTCAGAATATCAACGCTTTCTACTTCTGCATCAAGTTCCTTGTATTTACCATCAAAAAGCATTGCAAAAAATTCCGTACTTCCTATTCTTACATGGAAACCATCTTCCGGTGAAACGAAGTTGTTTTTTTTCAGCTCGTCATGTTCCACAATTTTTCCGGAAGGAGTCTGATGCCAAAGTCCTTTCGGAACATCTTTCTTTTCATCAGTAGTGGTCGTGATATTCTTTGCTTTTCTTTTAAACCATTCGAATGCCATTTCTTTTTGTATTTATATAAAACGCAAAATGTAAAATGCAAAAGCTAAAGCATAACTAAGATACTTATTTTCTACATCTTACATTGTACAAAAATTTATTTTAAAGTATTTACGTTGTTTAGGTCTTCAAAAGCTTTTACCAATCTTGTAATAAAAGTATCTTCGCCTTTTCTTACCCAAACTCTCGGATCGTAAAACTTCTTATTTGGTTTGTCTTCGCCTTCCGGATTTCCGATCTGGTTTTTCAGATATTCAATATTGTTTACCATATAATCTCTGATTCCTTCAGTATATGCAAATTGCAAATCGGTATCAATGTTCATTTTAATTACTCCATATCCGATAGCTTCACGAATTTCTTCCACTGTAGATCCTGAACCACCATGGAAAACAAAGTTGATAGGTTTTTCTCCTGTTCCGAATTTTTCCTGAACGTATTTTTGAGAATTATCAAGAATTTTCGGTGTAAGCACTACATTTCCAGGTTTGTAAACCCCGTGAACATTTCCAAAAGCAGCAGCAATAGTAAAATTATCGGATATTGCTTTCAGTTTTTCATATGTATAAGCGATGTCTTCCGGCTGAGTATATAATTTGGAATTGTCCACATCAGAATTGTCTACTCCATCTTCTTCTCCACCTGTTACTCCGATTTCCACTTCCAATGTCATTCCGATTTTTGCCATTCTTTCAAAATATTCCGCAGAAATATGTAAATTTTCTTCCAAAGATTCTTCCGAAAGATCCAACATGTGAGAAGAATATAATGATTTACCTGTTTGCTTGAAATGCTCTTCATTAGCAACCATTAGTCCATCAATCCAAGGAAGAAGTTTTTTAGCACAGTGATCCGTATGTAAAATTACCGTTGCTCCATAAGCTTCTGCTAAAGCGTGAATATGTTTCGCTCCTGCAATTGCCCCCAAAATAGATGCTTTTTGCCCGTCATTACTCAATCCTTTTCCTGCATTGAAAGCTGCTCCTCCATTTGAAAACTGGATAATCACAGGAGAATTTAGCTTTACTGCTGTTTCCATTGTAGCATTTACATTGCTGGATCCGATTACATTTACCGCTGGAAGCGCATATTTATTTTCTTTAGCATGTTGGAAAATCTCAGTAACCAGATTACCTGTGGCAACTCCTGCCGGAAATATTCTGCTCATAATACGTATTTGTTTGTTTTAAAATTTAAATATGTAAAGGTACGAATTTTTGTAAAATTGTCAATTTCTTTTATCCTTGCCCCACAACAACTTTTGACGAATCGTTTCAAAAAAGCTGATATTAGCAGGTTGAACTAATAATACACTGAATTTCGCTTTCCTGATAACAATATCCACACTGGTATCAATATGAATAAGTCTTGAATCCAGAGAGAGAGAATATTGAGGAACTCTACTGTCGATCTTCAGACGAATTTCCACATCGTCATTTACAATCAGAGGTCTTACATTCAGGTTATGAGGTGCAATTGGTGTAATCGCAAAATTTTCATTTTTCGGAGAAATGATCGGACCTCCACAACTTAGAGAATATGCGGTAGAACCTGTAGGTGTAGAAATTATAACTCCATCTCCCCAAAAAACATTAAGAAATTCTCCATCAATGTAGGAATCCACCGTAATCATGGATGTGGTTTCTTTTCGGGAGACAGTAACATCATTCAAAGCATAAGGAAAGAAAAGTCCTTTTTTGGGAGAGACAATCTCTATGACAGATCTTCTGCTCAGTGTATATTCTCCATTCAGAATCTCATCCAGTTCCAAAAAAATTTCCTCCTTCGTAAAACTTGCAAGAAAACCCAATCTTCCTGTATTGACTCCAACTACCGGAATTTCTGTATCTTCGATAAAGAGAAGAGAATTCACGATAGTTCCGTCTCCTCCGAATGTAAAAAAAAGTTCTACGTTTTTAGCTTTCAGATCCGCCTTATTACTGAATGTTTCAAAATCCTTAGAAAACTGCATAGATTCCGCAGTACCGGAAAACAAAACTGCTTTTACACCTCTTTTATCCAGTTCACTGATAAATTTGCTGAGGTAAAGAAAGGTATCGAGATCGTTTTTTTGAGTGTAAATAGCTGCTTTCATCTATTAAATTTCCAAATATTTCTGAAAAAATCCAAATCTATCCTTCATCAATCCGTCCTTTTCATCATTATAATATTTATGAACTACATTATATCCGTATCGTTCAAAAGTTTCATCTATAGAGCTTAAATTCACATTACTAATTTTAAGAGTAATCTGAATTGCGTCTTCATGTACCGAACTAATGTAGCATCCATAAATTTTCGCATTATTACTCTCAACAATTTGTGCAATTTCCGTAATGGAATAATGTCGGCTATTTGCCTGAATGATCATCATTGCACCATTTTCCGAAAATAAAGGATACTTTGAAAATTCATTAAAAATATCATCACAAGAAAGATAACCGATATATTTTTCTTCTTTATTGATAACAGGAATCACATTCGCATTAAAAATATGAAAAAGTTTAATAGAATCCAGAAGATTTCCATCATCCAGAATGGCAAACTTTTCATAATGAAGCTCCAGACTGCCGAGATTACCATTAGGACTTTCTTCAAGGAAAGCCTGACTTACAGCTCCCAAAAACACGCCCTTCTTCTTGATAAAAACATGTGAGTAACCGAATTCCTTCGCTACTTCATTTGCTTCTTCAATAGAATCTGAGCTATTAAATGCTGGATAATCTTTAGAAATGTATTCTTTTATAAACATTGTGCTAATTTAGGAAAATAATAAAAAAAACGTTAGTTATAAATATTTTTTTAAAAAAAATAGCAAATCATTTGTTTTATTGAAAATATTATCTATCTTTGTCGCCTTTCATTTTTACTTTTTATTAGATTTATTTCAAACTGCATGGCTATAAAGCTATTGCAGTTTTTATTTTTTTGACCTTAAAAAAAGTAGTCCTGCAATAATGATTACTCCTCCAAAAAGCTGTTGCACATTAATTTTCTCGCCATATAACAAACCCCAGATCAAGGCAACAATCGGCATTAGCAAAGTAACTGTGGATGCAAAAAGTGGCGTAGAAATATTCAGAAGTCGATAATTGAGCATCATTGCTAATCCTGTCCCAAAAATAGAAAGCAAACTAATATATCCCAGTCCAATAAATTTTTCCTGACTGAAATCAAAATCTGTAAAAAATCCCGCAAAAGTTATTGCAAAAACAGAAGGCAAAATCAATACTAATCCAAATACAAAACCTGATAAAACAAGTGCCGGAATATCACTCAGCTTTCTTTTTACCGTTGTAGTGCTTACCGCATAAAGAAGCGTTGCTGATAACAATAAAAGAATTGGAAAAATCCTTAGATCTCCACTTTCTCCAGATCCGAAAGCCAGAATACAAGCCCCTGTAAAACTAATTGCAACTCCCGTGATTTGTCTTTTCGTAGTTTCAAACTTCCAAATTAAGGCTCCTACAATAATGACAAAAATCGGCATCATGGAATTAATAATTCCCGCAATGATGCTGCTAACCTGAGTTTCCGCAAGCGGAAATAAAAACATGGGAATAAAATTACCTGTGATTGCAGCCAAAACTAACCATTTCAGCCTTTTCTTAGGAAATGCTTTAAGATGCTTGATCGCAAAAGGAAAAAGTATAATTCCGGCAATCAGCACTCGCAATCCTCCTACTTCATAAGGATTATAATGCTCGAGAGATTTTTTGATCAAAATAAAAGACGATCCCCATATTATGGAAAGCACCAGTAATAAAAGCCATTTTTCTTTTTCAGGATTCATTTTTACCACTTTTTAAAATTTCTAAATATTTCTTTCCGGAAATCATTTCAGCACCTAAACTTTCCAAGTGATAGGTGTGAACCTGACAATCTATCAAATCATACTTCCCTTTATTTTCAAGAACAAAATTGATAAATCCTGCTTTTGAGGCATTACTCACTTTTGAAAACATGCTTTCTCCGCAAAATATTTTTCCTACTTCAACTCCATAAAAACCTCCAACTAATTTTTCATTTTCCCATACTTCATAACTTGATGCTTTTCCCGCTTTATGAAGAATCATAAAAGTTTCTATCAATTCTTCTGAGATCCAAGATCCATCTTGCCCATCTCTATGGATATTTTGACAGTTTTCCATTACCTCTCGGAAACATCTATTCTTGGTAAATGAAAATAGATGACTATGCAAAATTTTCTTCATAGATTTTGAAATCTTCAGCTTTTCAGGAAATAGCACAAATCTAGGATTGGGAAACCACCATAAGATCTCTTCTCCCGGATTGAACCAAGGAAAAATTCCGTTCTGATATGCAAACCAAACTCTCTCAGGAGAGAGATTCCCTCCAAAAGCAATTACACCTTCGTTTCCCTCAAAAAACTGAGGGTCTGGAAAAAATATTTCATCAGGATTAAGCTCTATCATTTTTCAAAAAAAATCCTACTTTGAAAGCAGGATTCACATTTATTTCAATCACTTTAATTAAAAAGGTAAATCATCATCTTCATCCTCTGCAAAAGGGTTTCCATTTTCTACCGGAGCAGCAGGTTTTGGTGTGTTTACAGCAGATGTAGGTTCATTTGAAGTATTTTCATAAACTTTTTCCAGTTTCCATCCGGTTATAGAATTGAAGTATTTAACCTCACCTTGTGGATTAGTCCATTCTCTTCCTCGGATATTGATTCCGATTTTCACATTTTCACCTTCAGAAACATTATCTAATAAATTAATTTTTTCAGATAAAAACTCAATGCTTATCGGTTGCGGATACTGTTCCTGAGTAAGAAGTATCATTTCTCTTTTTTGGAATCCGCTTGCAAACGTCTGAATTTCAAATATTTTCTTTACTGTACCTTGTAATTCCATTTCATTTCTAAATTTAAGATTGTAAAAATAGGAAAAGGAAAATTAAAAACCTCTTTTTACAGAGTAAAATTTTTTCAAAAATAATTTGTTTTGAACCATAAAAAAACTATATATTTGCACTCACAAAAAAGAACAGTGATCTTTTGAATTGCGGATGTGGTGTAATTGGTAGCCACGCCAGACTTAGGATCTGGTGCCGTGAGGCGTGGGGGTTCGAGTCCCTTCATCCGCACATTTTTTTTAAATTTCTAAATTTTTTAGAAATTTTTTTTGCGAAAATAGCTCAGCTGGTAGAGCACAACCTTGCCAAGGTTGGGGTCGCGGGTTCGAATCCCGTTTTTCGCTCCACTTTTGCCCTGGTGGTGGAATTGGTAGACACGCAGGACTTAAAATCCTGTGTCCGTAAGGACGTACGGGTTCAAGTCCCGTCTGGGGTACTAGCTGATTATCAGCGATTTAGCTCTCTTTTTAAGAGAGCTTTTTTTATGCCCAAAAACCTCGGGTACAACATAGGTACAACAAATCTCGGTTTACGTTGTACCATAAAATTTCATCTTGGTTTCAAAGAGCAATTCCTCGTTTTTCCTTTATTGGTAGTATTTTGCAATAATTTGAGTCTTCCAAAAAGGCTTACTCAAAGATACTAAATTACAAGGTTTGAATAATTGCCAAAAACTTGAAAAGTACAACATTTTCATTTTTTGAAAGAAAAAATCCTTTATTCAAGATACTTTGAAAGAAAAATTTGGGTTCAACAAAATTTCAAAAATCCTGTGGCTTTTGGATAAAAATTTCTTCTAGTGCTATTTTAAACTTAACTAAAATTTTCAAAAAAGTAAACTGGCTAGTTTCAATTGATCAGAATTTACTTTTAATAAATCCCTTACTTCAAAAGGTATAATTTTTTTCCTCAACTCATCTTTATTTTTAAATAGCCTGCCTATCTGGTAAGTCATTTCAATATAATTGGTTGTATCAATCGCTAAATCTTTGCTTCCAAATGTTTTATCGTAAGTAAGAACCTTTATTTTTTTACAATTGGGATTATTAAAGATCGAACTTAGCATAGTCCTATCAGACATACCACAAGAATGTCCCATTATATAGACTTCAAACTCGTCTGAATCAATAAATTTTAAGAAATTCTCATAATTGCGCGTTCTCAAATACCAATACGTTTTAACATATTTCAAGCATTCATCGAATTTTTCTAAAACCTCAAAATTAGTTTCTTCCTCGTCTCCATATCCGAAAATCATGGGATTGTCACTATCTTTTAATTTCCCATGAATATAGATTACATCGGTGTTTGGAATTGTTTTTCTAATTTCAGATGCATAGCTTTCTATAGTGGATGTGTAATTAAAGTTCAAAAATAAAATTGTATTGGGCTTAGGTTTCTTTTCGGGTCTTTTATTACTGCTTTTAGTAGCTCCGTCATTAACAGTTACATTGTAGCTGATTTTTGACTTTGGTGCTTGATTATGTTCTATAGGTTCAGTTAATTGACTAATCAAATCATTTCCCGATACATTGTATTTGTTTGATAGATATTGCTCTTCAATCTTAATAAAATAATCATACAGTAAATTTTGGAGAATCTGAAAATCATTATTTAGTTCTGCAATTTCTTTTTCTTTATTCTTCTTTGAAAGTTCGCATAAAATGTTGTAATATTCATTTTCGATGTCTACCCAGTTATATTCTTTGCTGAACGACAAAAGTTTTGACATTAGACTGCTTTTTATCTTTAGGGTATATTCATACTGATTGGTTCTCTCCCTATAATCATTGGTTGGAACGCCGGAAACATAAATGCTCATACCTTTTTCCTGCTCAACATAGCGGTAAAAATCATTCAAGCCCCAACAGTTAATATCATCCTTAGCAATAAAATTTTCGTTATAATAGCTATTCTTGGTTACTTGTAAGAATTGATCTTTATGTTGAGTAGAGCTTTTGGCGGAAATAAAAGCGTTTTTTAGGTAATCCAATATAAAGTCTTTGTAGGAAGTTTTAATACGATGGGCTATATCAAACCCATTGCCAATCAGGACAAGTCTATTCATATTTTGAGTTTTAACAAATATAGTGGATTTGATATATTTTGCCAAAGAACATTTTGGTTCAATAAAAGAAACATTTGTTTAACTGCGAATTATTCACTTTTTGTATATTTGTATTAATCCAAATCCTAAAAAAAAAGGAATAAAATTACACTATCCTTAATAATATTATGAAATATGAACGAAAATTTACCGACACAACAAAACCAGAATAATCAGTTAATTCAACTAAATGAATTTGAGACAGGAATAAAACAAGTGTTAGCATTTCATTCACTTCCAAGTGATGGCGTGTTTGTTGACCTACCACAAAGATTTAATGTTTTTAAAAATTTAGACTCAGTATTAAATCAAATTTCTGAAGAAGAAAAATCACAATCCCTTTATCTATCTAAATTTATAGCCAGTACAGCATCGGGTCTATTTGATGCGTCGTTAAATTATCTTTGGGATGAAACAATTTTACAAATACGAAAAAGGGTTTCACAATATGATATTGAATTTTTTTATGATAATGCAGTAACAGGAGATCGAAGAAAACGATTGAAAGATGAGAACGATTTAGATAAAGTTGATGATTATGATTTAATAAAGGGTGCAAAAGAAATTGGATTAATATCAGATTTAGGGTTTAAACACCTTGAATATATAAATTACATGAGGAATTGGGCAAGCGCAGCCCATCCAAACAATAGTGAAATTACCGGACTTCAATTAATCTCTTGGTTAGAAACTTGTATAAAAGAAGTTATTACTTTGCCTATTTCTAATGTTACCATCCGTATCAAACAATTATTGCAAGGTGTTAAAAACACTTCCATAACAAATAATGATGCACAAGAAATTGCGGTATTTACAACAAGCTTAACCCAAGAACAAATTAACAATCTTGCTTCGGGATTTTTTGGAATTTATGTTAGACCTGAAACTGAAAGTCAAACCCATCAAAATATCAATAAGCTATTGCCTGAAATATGGGGCAGAGTTGATGAAGATGTCAAACAATCTTTTGGATTGAAATATGATCATTTTACTGCAAACAATAGTCAGGATGAAAAGAAACTTTCAAGACAATTTTTACAAATTGTAAACGCTGAAAGTTATATATCTGATGATTTAAGAGCAATTGAAATTGATAATACTCTTGATAACCTATTATCTGCACACAGAGGATTTAATAATTTTTATAACGAACCAGCATTTGCTAGACAATTATTAAGAATTATTGGTCAACCAATTAAAATTCCTAAAACAGTTGAAAAAAAACTTGTTCTATCTATTGTTGAAACTTTTTTAACCAATGGAAATGGTGTCGCAGTTGCAGCAAATGAAATTTATACAGAAATACTTTCTGGCTTAAATTCACATCAGGCAAACATTGCAATATTATCTTTTACAGACACTAAAATAAGTAGCAGATTACAGTTCGGTTTAAGTCAGAGAAAATTCTATGAATTAATTGAGAAAGTTAAATCAAGTATTACATCCCCGCCTGTAAATGATTTAATCAATTATATTGAAAATAGCTATAAAGGAAAACTATCTCAATTAATGAATGATAAGACCGTAAAAACATCTGTTGAAAATTTGAAAACACTTCTTAGATAGAAATTTAGATTTTTCAAGATTTTTAATTTATTTTCATTACTGTCCAATAAAATAAGCATTAATATTAAATAAAAAGCGTTTAAAAACTTAAATCATTATTTAAGATAAATATTTGGAAGATATAGTAGCTAAAACTACCAATTCATTCTAAACATGTTTTGTCTGGGATTAGCTAGAACCATGATTACAGTAATAATATTAATTAGGCATCCTGTAAAACTTAGTGACAACAAGATTCCTTCAAAAATATCATTCTTATGATAATCATCATAAATTACAAGCATTCCACTTTCAACAAGACTAACGTAAGCTGCAATCAAGACCTGTAAAATTGAAATAATTAAACTAAATGACAAAAAGATACTAGTTTTTGAAAAAAAAAGTAATTCTTTTCTCATCTTTTTTAAAATTCTTTCTTTTGAAGTGTCTAATATTTTTGGATCCTTTAATCTAGTACTATAATTCTCAAGATTTTTCTTTATAATATTTTGCAAATTATTTCTACCCGTATTTAAAAGACCAATACTACCAAAAGCAATTGAAATAAACAGAAGAAGTAACTTTACATTTAAAACATGTAAAACATGTTCAGGAATATCATTATGATTCATAATATTTGCTTTTTTCTTGCAACAACCATGAATATATAGGAAATTAGCAGGGCCGAGAAAGGAGCCAAATTAGTTATAAGTGTTGTATTATATACAAACGTACCTAATACTCCTAAAATCAATGCACTACTAGAACCAAATATTATCCCATAAAAAACAAGATTCTGATTATAGATATATTTTTTCTTTTTTAATGAAAAATAAACTGCAGGAAAAAAACCTAGCATAATTGAATACATAGATGTCCAAAATTGAATAAATTCAAAAAACAAAAGGGCAAGTAATAAAGCACAAAAACCAAAAACAATCACAAAAACTCTAGAAATATTTGTGAATCGATATTGTTTCAATTTATCTAGTCCGTTTATTTTGTTTGATAGTCCTTTAGAAAAAAGATTACCATAAATATCATACATAAATGTTTGAACAGCAGCAATTAAAAACGAATCTACTGTTGATACAGCAGCAGCAGTAAAGCCAACGATAATAATTGACTGAGCTAAAAGCTGTATGCCACTATTATCATTAAATAATTTAAGAAATTCTGCTAAATACATTCCGTTTTCGGCTACAATACCTTTACTAATACAAACAAAGCCAATAGAAAAGAAAGCTATAAAGAAGAATAAAAAAGGGATAATTGCAGATTTGAAAGTTTGATTTTTGAGTTTATTAATAATTTCAACATTATCCATCTTTTCAGAATCTTTCTCATTTGCTATAGCAATACACCTCTGCCACATATCCATAACACAAAATTGATACACCAATAACAAACTACACATTGCTGATAAATCAAAAGTCTTTTGTCCATTTCCAAGCCAAAATTCGTTAGATAACTTTAGACCAGAAGAGGTAACAAAAATGTAGGAAGAAAATAATAAAATTACAACCGCCATTACTATCATTATATAGTATTGTATATTTTCAGTTATTACAACTCCTTTGTATCCAGATAAATACGTGCAATAAACACCAACGATAGTAACTAATAAAGCAATAATAAGAGAAGGATTTGTACCAAAAATTGGTGAAAGTACATCTCCGCTAAATTTAATTTCAATACCAATAGAGCAGATATATAAAATAAAAGTTATAATGGAAGTATATCCTCTTATCTTGTTGCGATCATTTAAATCTTTTCCATATTGTAAAGCAATATATTCATGTAAAGTATTACCCTTTTTTAAAAAGGGGAGTAAAATATTTACTTTTCGACTAAACCAGAACATCCCCAAGAACCAAGCAATTGTAGTCCATAACATTCCCTGAAAGCCATAATAACAACATAATATTACAGAATATCCTATCGAACTGAAAAGACCAATATTTGTGGTAACAAAACTAGGGACAAACCTTTTTGCAGGCATATCTCTCTCATAAACAAAATATTCTTCCGGAGTTTGATTCTTTTTCCTAATTTCATATCTTCTTATAAGGTAAAAAATAAGTGGCGCTATTAAAAACGCATACCTTACCAAGTTAGGATTATAATCAAAAGTTAAAAAATATAGTATCCAAGTTATTGAAACAATAAAAAGTAATATTTCTGAAGATCTCAGCAATTGTTTTTTACTTATCTTTAAGTGTTTCATAGTATGTGTTTTTAAATTTTGTTGAGAAACTCATAGCATAGTAAAATCCTCTCAATACCTATTCCTCCTCCCCATAGATTTTCATTTGGTAACTCTAGTTTATAATTATCTATAAATAAAATAGGATTTAGATTTTCTCCTACCTTACCAATTACAGCAAATTCAATTTTTAAATCTTTATATGCCAAAAACATCTCACTTTTTAAAAACCTGTTTTCTTCATCTAAAGCATCATAAAAAGTTTCTTCGACAGGATAATTATTCACTAAATATATATTAATTTCATTAGAATAAAAATCTTTCGAATTAAATACTTCATAACTTATTTGTAAAATGGGGACTTCTGAGAGCTTTACGAAATTTTCACTACTCTCGATAAATTTCATAACAGAGTATATATGCCCTATAATCTCTTGAATTTTTGAATTATATAAATAAAAGTCAATGATTTTAAATTCTTGTTTGTGAAAAAGCGAACGAGTGTCTTCAAGACGAAACAGGCTTGTGATTGCAAAGAATTTTTCAGAACTTCGAGACTTTTCCCATATATCAGGTTCTGTATTACAGCGTAAATACTTAGAATTAGGTAATTCTATATATTTTGTGTTATTAATATAGTAATCTATAGCTGAATTTAAAAAAATTTGCCTAAAACCTAAATTTTCAAAATATTTTACACATAGGCAAGAAAAATCATTTACCTGCTCTTGAGATATTTTATTAATATTAATATCCATACTTTTCCATATTGATATAAAAACTATACTTTAAGTTAATAAAAAAAATCGAAAAAGCAAATGTAAAAATTAATACTTAATTTTTTGTGATTTTAATAGCTGATTTTAATAGCTGATTTTATTAATTAGGATGTAATATTTAAATTTTATACGCTAATGCTTATTTATTTTTAATAGTTAAATTGTACAATAAGCTATTATTAATCAACTAACACCAAATGCTTTAATACTTCTTTTCGTATTATTGGATTACTCCAACGACTGTTTATTCTCCCGAATAAAATTTTCGATGCTGGATTTTGAGTACAAAATTTTCCGAGCATTGATTTTGTAAAATGTGATGTAGGAAAAATCACGGTATTTTTGGAGGGTACTTTTCGATGAAATTCCGAGCAATTTCATCGTCTCTTTTTCTCCAATAAAGTCCGTTTCTTTTTCCGTTTTATTTTCATTTTTCAGTCGTTCCACCACCTGCTTAATCAGGCGGTAAAAACTCTCACTTTCCATTGAAATTATGGATAGCATTTTTGGATTTTGATCATCATTTTTCATAGCTTATGTTGTTGTAAAAATTAAAATGGGTTGTTGTAAAATGGTCTTTGCATTCACTAAAAATTGTTTTTCAGAAACAATACTTTTCCAAAGTGGAACTGAAATTCTGTAAAAAATTATTGGCTTACGGCCTCCGTGTGCAGGATTGCATTGTGACGGTCTAGGCGACCTTACCCAATGCGATCCTGTCAGGGGAGTTCCCCTGAACCCCCGCTTGTCCATTGTAAAAATTATTTTTAAAGTTCATATCGTTTATTTTTTTCGTGTTCATATTCGTGTATATTTTGGAGTAGTTCTTTTCGTTTTCTGAGGGTTGGGTCAAGCTCCAATTGTTGTAGGATTTCGGAGGTATATCCAAGCGTTTTGAACCTGAATTTTCGGTTGCCTTGGATGCCTGTTACCCTTCCATTTCGGGAGTATAATTGAAGTCCTTTTTTCTCTAACATTCGATAAAAATCTTGTTCAGATTTTGACACCGTAAAAACTTCTTCCAACACTTTTAATAATTCTTGTTTTTCGGAAATTTCTCCAAACTCTTCCAGAATTTTTTCATTTTCTTTCTTGAGTTGTTTTTTAGGACTGAGCGATTTTTCGTGCCTAATTTTAGAAAGTACCAGTTCAGGAAAAACCTCCTGCTGATACTTTTCGATTTCCTGTTTTTTCTTTTGAAAATCATCTTTGGAAATACGGATAGATTTTCCTGTTTTATATTCTACACCACTAAAAACAATATGAAGATGCGTATGATTCTTTTCGTTTTTATGTACTGTAGCAATGGCAATGGACTTTGGAGCTCGAAGTGATAAATATTTTAAAGCAATCTGGTGGAGCTTTTCGTTACTCAATCGTTCCGAATCTCTCGGATGGAATGATAAAATATCCATATAGAGACGCACATTATTTTTTCTTTTGTGGATTCTGAACTGTTCGTTTTGAAGCAGTTGATGTCCCAGTTCTTCCACTGTCAATCCTTTCCCTTTGATGAATCTGGTTAAGACAAATCCATTATCCCTTTCGTTTTCACGAAATACATAATTCAACACCGTGGTAAAGCTTCGGGTGGTTTTGTAGGATTTGCTTTTGATAATCATTTTTGTTTAGTTGATGGTGGTCGGTTGTTGATAGCTTTTTTGAATTCTTGGTTATCGGTTCTTGTTTCTCGACTCTTCTGCCTTGATTTCTTAAAAATTCTGTTCTAATGCGAATTGCAGATTTAGGATGTACTTTTCCAACTGTTGCATTTGCTGTCTGTCAATGAGTTTCCTTTGGTAAAGCAGACTTTCGAGATAATCTATTAGAATAAAGAGTTGCAGTTCAATCTGTAAAAGTTCTTTTTTCTGATTATTATTAACGTTTTCATTGCTTTGCAAGTGGTTTTCCAAAAGAACCCTGATATAATCAATGATGGTTTGTTTAGGTTCTAATCTTCTGTTCAATAATTCCAGTAATTCTTTACTTAATGAAATGGTAACTTCCTTGTGTTTTTGTCGTTGGATTTGTTTGAGCCGTGTGTTATAACTTCGCCAATACGTTTTCTTTGCCTGAATAACCTCTTCATCACTTGGATTTTTATCAATGAAGAGATCATCCAAGTAGTCGTGCAGGTTGTTATATGTCCACGGTTCAGGTAGCATGAAATTTTACAATTCTTGTTCTATATCTTTGTCTTTAGAGATTCTTTTGTTTTTTTCCAACTGATAACATTCCGAGATGAATTTTTCAGCATTGGGAAGTTTATCCAATGAAAAAGTTTTTAGAATTTTAATGGGATAAAACTGCTGATGTACCTTGTGTAGATTATAAAATCGATCTTTGGAAGTCAATCGGGATTCGTTAAAGCCACGGTAGACTTCTAGTGTGTTATTATCCAAATCCACAACATACGCCCATTCGCAGAACAAGCTGTCGGCTGCAAACTTTTCAGAATCAACGAGTACAATTTCAGATTCGTTTTGGTGTTCCAAGAGTTTTTCCAAAATCGCCCCACCAAGATTTCGGGAATCCAAAGGATATTTTTGGTCGTAGAGTTCAGATTGAGGAATGTTTACCCAACCTTCTCTGGCTCCGATTGATTTTGAAAATTCTTCTTTTTCTTTGATGTCTTGCTCGTTCTCGAAGCGTATTTTCGGAAGGAGTGCTTTGAGTTTTTCTATATTCTCTTTTTCCTCTAAAAAAGAAAGAATGGTAAGACCTTGACCTTCGGGATAGCCGTCCCATTGTCCATATTGAGAAATTTTGGTCTCATGGTCTTGAATGACCATCGTAAGATTACGTGTTCCCATAATTGTTTTATTTTTTGATTAATGTTCCAGATTATTATCTTGTTCGTGTTCTTTAATGAGTTCATTAAACCGTTTTTCTTTGAAGTAAATATCCCTTTCAATGCCTAATCCAAGGGGTAACTTTATTGATTCCAGTTCAGGGATGGAAAATGTACCCCATTCATCGAAAGCCATTCCTGTCACGTAGCCAAAGCAGAATTGATTCTCGGCATCGTATTCCGAAGCGTAAAATGTAGCGGAGCCACAGGGATTGAAAAATTTGGCAACGATAATTGGGTCTAGGCTTTCAGATTGGTCGCCAATCTCGGCAAAGCGTTTTTCTAAAGCGGATGTCATTAATTTCATTTTTTTATAATTTTAGTGTTGTTATCTAAAAGGCGTAAGGTCGATGTAGCGGACGCTATAATTCATCGGCTGCTGTTGGTTTCTCGAGCGGAGATTCAATTTGCGAACTAATTCAGGCTGTTTAAAAGCGGGCGTAATCGGAACTTTCAATGGTTTTTCTCCCGAAATCAGTACCAGAATGTCGTTCATTTCCCGAATCTCCGAAGCGGTCATTAAAGCCCGCTGACGCAAGTTTCCTGATTTTTTGTCCGTATATTCGTAATTGCCGAGGATTTTTTCTAACTCATAAATTTCACTAGTCAGTCCTCCGAAATAGACCTTGGTGTTGCAATTGTTTAATATGTTTTTAGCGACATTTTCGCCATATTTTGCATATAAAAGAGCTTCCGATTGAAGAATAAGCAGTTGAGGAATCTTAAATTTTCTGGCATTACTGATGATTTCAGAATAGCCCTGAATGTTTAACAAACAGAACTCATCCATAATCATAAAGACATCCTTTTCCTCCGCTGACGGGAGATAAGAAAAACAGTATCGGTAAAATTCTTGGAAGAACATCGAAACAACTGGGGCGTAAAATTTGGTATCGCCTACGGGAATCTGAACAAACAACGCATGAGGCTGTCTTCTGAAATTTTCAAATTGAATAGTAGTTCTGGACGTAATATCGCACAGCATTGGATCCTCGCCAATAAATGACAATGCTGCCAACGCAGAAGCTATAATGGACTTTCTGGTATTCTCCGAAGTCCCCGCCAAAGCACGAAATTTTCTAAAGAGTTCTTCACTTCCTTTGGTTGCAATTACATTTTCAATCAAATGCGGATTGGCTTGGTACTCCAACAATAGCCGATAAACATTGGCGAGATTTTGAAATTCATAATTTTCGGATTCGGTTACATACTGAATAAAAAGCGTAATGCAGTCTTCTGCACTAAGTGTGAAGAAATCCTCCTTCTCGTGGGATGTGGCAGAAACTAAGGTTTTTGCAACTTTTCGCATTTGAGTGAGATTACCACGACATCCATCAATAGGATTAAAATACATTCCCGTTTTTCTTCCAAAATCCAGTATTGAGCAACGGTAACCAACCGATTGCAGATAAGGAATTGTAGCAGAAAGTTCACGACTAGGATCATTAACGATAATACTGTATTTTCCTTTTGCATTGAGAAGTGTCGGAATCGCTACTACTTGCGACTTACCTCTACCCGATGGAGCTACGACAAGTAAATTTTCACGACTTTTAGGAATGGACATGAAATAATTCTTCCCATCAATGCAAAACCCATCTTCATACGGAGACAATATTTTGTTTGCTTTACCAAAGGAGGCTTTCAATGAATGATCTATACCCCAGATTGTTTCAACGACTTGTTTTCCAACGGGAGAACTATTGCTGAGTTGGTTTTTAATCTGTTTTAAAAGAAATTTTTTAATCATGGCAGACGGTTTAGGATTTCCTGAATCATATTGATGAAGAAGACACAAATGGTGTTCACGAACTTAAAGCCCGAGTAAAACATCGCAAGGATAAACCGTATAATGGATATAATCAGTTTTCCTATGGCATTCATAAGGAGTTGAAATGTAGGATTCATAGTGGTTTGAGGAGATTGAGGGTTAGGGTTTGTCGTTTCAGTAGTATTTGCGGTTGAAGAACGGGAGGAACTTGTCCTCCGTGTTCTTGCATTGGGATTGGCTTGTCCATTATTATTGGTTGTCATTGTGAGTATGTATTTTGTGATGCAAAGCACCATTGCAGTCGGGGCAGTCGTAGTCATACCCATTAATTTTCAACTCTGCCTCGGCCTCTTGCCAGAAGGAAATAAAGTTTTTACTGTGATGTCCTAAAGAGTTGTAAGCATCTTCAAACAATTTGTTTCCGCCAAAAGGATGTGCTTTAAACTGAAAGAAGTTGTAAGAAACCTGATCGTTTTCATCCAACATACCTCTCCAGAATTTTTCAAACTCATTGCATTTTCTCAATCCTAAATCAATCAAGGAAACAAAACCGCTTTTAACTCTGCTTCGGTGTAATATTGCAAGGCTCATCATGCCAATGAAACTATCCAAAAGCATTGAATGAAATATTGTGTTGGAATTAGAACTTGCTTTTACTTCTTCCTTTTCGTTGGCAATATATCGGGAGGAGCAGGCACATCTAAAACACGCTGTGGTGTAATCCGGTACTTGAAAGAATAATTCAGCCGTCCTAGACCCCTCATACCAACCACTCCAGATGGCTGGTTTAAAATATTTTAAAGCGATCTTATTACCAAAGCATTGAGCTTCAAAAGAATCCGTAAGAAATAATAACAAATCTGCGTTTTTGAAAATAGCATCCAATTCGTCATCATTCATTTTCAAAAAATTCTTAGTAATTCCTGTGTAATGTACTTCACTATTTATACTTTGTATTTCATCTCCTAAAGCGTTCACTTTAAAATTACCTATGTCAGATTGCTTGTAACCTTGGCGGACGATATTGGTTTCTTCCACGGTATCAAAATCGAGTACCGTTAATTTGCCGATTCCTGTTCTTGCAAAAGAAGTGATTAAACTGTAAGAACCTCCTGCTCCTACGATGACGATATGGGAGGCTCTGATGAGCCCCATATCTACGCTGTCTTGTATTCTTGAATA
>NZ_JBXUGL010000039.1:0-21326 GCF_057180505.1 Chryseobacterium sp. HNCC26DJ241
TTTTATCTATTCTCCTCCCTGAAAAATTATTTTTCCATTTTCCAGTAATGCATAACCACCGCCTTGTAGCAGTTCGTATGACCCTTTTTTCCATGTGAAGTTTCCTTTTTTATTGGAGGTTTGCTCAAGTATTATAGATTTTTTAGTATTGGGAAGAAATATCTCTGCTTTTGTTTTATCTGCATTAAAAATAACGGCAAGTGAAGATGTATGGGTACTTGATGCATTTTTTTCAGCAAGCTGTGTATCGGCATCTTCACTTGTACGAATGCATTTGTTTTTCAGAACAGACCAAGTATAACCTGCTGACGAAATGCAGCCATGTTCGTCTTTATCGGTTCCAGTATTTGCATTTTTTTCAGCTACTTCTGTAAGTACCAATCCGGTGTATCCTTTTTTCTCGTGGTTCAGTTCTTTTAATTTATTATCAATTGCCTGAAAGTAAAATTCTACAGGTTGTGTTCCTTTTAGGACATAAACATCACCAAATTTTTCGTTTTTTTCCGTAACAAAAGTTCCTTTATCTTCATAGTCTTCTACTTTTTTCCCTTCATAGGTTTTGGTATTATCATTATCGGTTATTTTTTCATAAGTTCCGCTTTCAGTACCATTATCTGTATGTATTGTTAAGGTTACTTTAGCATCTGCTCCCCAAAGTGTTTCGGTGGTACCTTCGTAAGTATAAGTTTTCATTTCAGCAGATGCTTTGCCTTGTTTATCTTCACACGTTACGCACTTAGCACTGTCAGAGCTTATGCATAAATTCTTTTCTTCGCATTCTTTTATTAACGAGGAAGTTTTAGTACTTGATTTTTTACAGCCATAAAAACTTAATAAAGCAGCTGTCATAAGTCCGTAGACCATTGTGTTTGATTTTTTCATATTTGTAATTTATAGTTTTAATTTTATATTGATTTGTAAATATGTAGTATTTTGAATGATTTGCAAGTTGATGTTTTTAACTTAAAATCAAACACCTTTTTTATTTTTTGAAGGTATTATGCTGGAAAATATTTGTCTAATTAACGGGATATTGGCAACTAAAATAATTGCCCATATCATAATATCTAAATTTTCTTTTACCCAACTTATTTTCCCCAAAAAATAACCTAATAATGTAATAACACCTACCCATAAAAAAGCGCCAATAAAACTGAAAAGTAAAAATGTAGGATAATTTACCCTTGTAGAACCACAAAGAAAAGGAACAATGGTTCTCACCACCGGAATAAAGCGTGCTATAATTATTGAATTTTTTCCGTTTTTGTCGAAAAAATCCTTTGCTTTTTCTATGTGTTCTTTTTTTAAAAAAGTAACCTTTTTCTGACTGATAATATAATCTCCAAAACGTCGTCCTACATAATAATTTACATTATCTCCTGAAATAGCAGCCAGCATAAGTAGCGGGATAATAACGTAAATATTGATAGAGCCTTCCTGAGCCAAAAGACCAATAGCAAATAGCAAGGCATCACCCGGAAGAAAAGGCATTAAAAAAGAAGCGATAATAAGACCGGTTTCTGCAAAAATGATAAGAAAAAGGAAAACATATACCCAATTATGATATTCCTGAATAAGCGAAGTGATCACCTTATCAGGATGGGAGACAAAATTGACTATGAAATTCCAAATATTCTCAATCACGCCACTTTTTTCTTTTTAAACATTTTTAAAATTATAGGAATTACGGAAATAGCAACAATTCCTAAAACGACTTTCTCAAAATTAAGTTTTACCCAATCAATATTTCCAAGAAAATATCCTAATAAGGTAATGGATGTTACCCACAAAACAGCACCTAAAATACAATATACAATATAAGTACGGTAGCGCATTTCGCCCGCTCCCGCTACAAAAGGGGCAATCGTACGGATGATAGGGATAAATCTTGCCAGAATTACAGTTTTTCCTCCGTTTTCTTCAAAATATTTTTCAGTATCTTCTATGTGAGAGCGTTTCAAAAATAAAATTTTATCCTTAGACTGTACAAAATCCCCGAATTTTTTCCCAATAAAATAATTGACATTATCTCCAAGCAAAGCAGCAAAAATAAGAAGGGGTATCACGATGTAAATGTCTATTCCACCTGCAGTTGCCGCAATAAGACCTACAGCAAACAGCAGAGAATCTCCAGGTAACAAAGGCATCACTACAACACCTGTTTCCATGAAAATAATTAAAAATAAAAATAAGTAAATGTAAACGCCATAGTCCCGAATTATTTCTGTCAAAACTTTCAAAGGGTCTCCTAAAAAATCCAGTAAAAACTGTATTAATTCCATATAAAATTCTATATATGCAAATATAGTATAATTATTGAACAGATTGAGATGGAATGAAGATAAGACATCTAAAAACAGGAAGAAATTAATCATTTTAGAATTTAAAATCTTTGAGAAGAAGTTGTAAATGCAACTTTCTGTATTGACCATTTTATACAAAAAAAGACTGTCTAAAACAGTCTTTCTTTATTATGCTAAGTATACAATTTCTAATTAAAAAGATCTTTTACCTTTTCAAAAAATGTTTTTTCTTTTCCGGAAGGCTCTGCTGCCATTTCTCCACTATTCATTTGTTTTTCAAAAAATTCTTTCTGTTCAGGAGTGAGTTTTTGTGGTGTCCATACATTGATGTGAACGAACATATCGCCCTTTCCATAGCTGTCCAAACTTGGAAGTCCTTTTCCTGAAAGCCTCAATATTTTTCCGGATTGTGTTCCTGCGTCTATTTTTATTTTCACTTTTCCGCCCACTGTAGGAATTTCCTTTTGAGTTCCCAAAGCTGCTTCGGCAAAAGAGATATACAATTCCTGATGAAGATTATCTCCCTCACGTTTTATTGATTTGTCTTCCTCTTCTTCTACCACAACAAGCAAATCTCCCGGATTTCCACCAAAAGGAGCATCATTTCCTTTTCCTCTTACATTCAACTGAATTCCGTCTCTTGCTCCAGCCGGAATATTGATGGTTATTTCTTCTTCGTCTTTTATTAAACCTTGTGCATTGGCTCCAGCCGGAATTTTATCCGCTACTTTTCCAATTCCCTGACAAGTTCCGCAAGTGGTTTGCGTCTGCATTTGTCCGAACATGGTATTCATAATTTTTACCTGAACTCCGGAACCATTACAAGTAGGACAAGTTTTAGAAGTAACTCCGGATGCGGCTTTCATTTTTTTGACCTTAATGGTTTTTTGAGTTCCATTTACCATTTCATCAAGATTCAGTTTGATTCTCACTCTTAGGTTAGAACCACGAACTTGTTGCGTTCTTCCGCCTCCGAAACCACCGAATCCGCCACCAAAATGTCCACCGAAAATATCTCCGAATTGCGAAAAAATATCTTCCATGCTCATTCCGCCACCGAAACCGCCACCACCGAAACCTCCGTTTCCACCAACTCCTGCATGTCCGAACTGATCGTAACGTGCACGCTTGTTAGCATCGCTTAAGATTTCATACGCTTCAGCAGCTTCTTTGAATTTTTCTTCGGCTTCCTTATCTCCCGGATTTTTATCGGGATGATATTTGAGGGCCATTTTACGGTATGCTTTCTTTATTTCGTCGGCACTGGCAGATTTACTTATCTCAAGAACCTCGTAATAATCTCTTTTTGACATGTTTCTTATAATTGATTATTGATAAATGATAAAAGATATTTAAAGTTTAAATGAAATATAAATCCATTATCACTCATCATTTATCATTTATGAATTTTAATTTCCGGTTACTACTTTTGCGAAACGGATTACTTTGTTATGAAGTTGGTATCCGGTTTCTACTACATCTACAATTTTTCCTTTCAAGTCTTCAGTAGGTGCAGGTATTTGTGTGATTGCCTCATGGAAATCAACATCAAAATTGTCACCTGCTTTTACTTCGACTGTTTTTAAGCCTTTTTCTACCAATTTGTTTTTAAATTTTTGATAGATAAGTTCTACTCCTCTTAAATCGTCTGTAGTACCATTTTTTGCAATTTCTTTAAGGGCTCTTTCGAAATCATCCAAAACTCCCAACATAGAAATCATAATATCTTGGTTGGCATATTGGAAAAACTCCATTTTTTCCTTAGTAGTTCTTTTTTTATAATTTTCGAATTCTGCATATAGACGAATGTATCTGTCCTTTTCTTCTGCCAAAAGTTCCTCAGAAGATTTTTCCTGTGTCACATTTTCAGGTGTTTCATTTTCAGGATTGGATGCATTTTCTTCTTGGAGATTTAGTTCTTCTTCGTGTATATCGTTGTTTACAGACATAATATTAAATTTTTGTAAAACTAATTTTTCAAAATTTTTGCCAAAAAGAGATTTAAGACATTTAGTCAGTCTTTGTGGTATTGAAATTGAAACGATGAGAAATTCCAAATGAAACAAAATAATGGGGCGAAATTTCCGAAATACCAAAACCACTTGAAAAATCAACCATGAAATCACGATTGATAAGATAAGTTATTCCTGCATCCGCACGATGATCTGTTTTGGAAGAAGATGATAAGAATCCGTACAATTCTACATAGCCTCCTAACTTCTCATTGAATGATTTGCCCAATGTAAAAGTATATAAATAGGACTTTTCCATATCAGAATTCCATTCCATTCCGAGATTGTAGCCTAAACTTAAACTTTCGGAAAGTGAATTCTGAAAAGTAAAACGAAACGAAGGAACTATTCTTTTTACATTCTGGCTGTCTTTTGAGAAAAGCTCAGCATGTGCTATTAATGAAGTCTTTGGAATCCAGCCTTTTTCCTCCATAATTGCAGTTTTAAAACCCACTTGTATAGGATTAAAATTAAATTCTGAAGAGTTTTCAATTTTAATATTCTGTAATTCGGTGATCAATCTGATTTCCAATTTTTTTGAAATTCCATATTTCCAAAGCACAGACGGAAGCTGAAAAGAACTCTCTTCCGAATTTACTTTTTCATACGAAAAACCACTTTCAAATTGCAGATAGTTTTTGGGAACTAAATAAGGTGTTTCTGTTTGATCTGGTCTGTCTGCCTGTAAAGTTGCCTGAGAAAAAGAAAATGCACTAAGACATATCAATAAAAGCGTAGATATTTTCTTATTCATTTCCAAAAAAAGTTTGCAACAATAAATAAGCATTTAAAGCAATAATGATTATGGAAATAACCCAAGCAGAAATTTTCAGCCAAGGTTTGTTTACAAATGTTCCCATTTTCAATTTATCACTTGTAAACATTACTAATGGTACTACTGCAAAACTTAACTGCATGGATAAAATTACCTGACTCAGAACCAATAATTCAGTAGTTCCTTTTTCACCATAAATAATTGCTACAATCAGTGCCGGAATTACGGCAATCAACCTTGTGATTAATCTTCTTAACCAAGGTTTGAGACGGATGTTTAGGAAACCTTCCATCACAATTTGACCGGCTAAAGTTCCGGTGAGTGTAGAATTTTGTCCTGAAGCCAAAAGTGCAATAGCAAAAAATATACTGGCTAAACTTGTCCCTAAAAGTGGTGTAAGCAATTGATAAGCATCATGAATATCAGCTACATCTTTGTTACCCGAAATATGAAATGTAGCAGCAGCAAGAATAAGAATAGCAGCATTAATAAAAAAAGCAAGAAATAAGGAAGCAGAACTATCAATGGTTGCCAGTTTGATAGCTTCACGTTTTCCCGTTTCGGTTCTTTCGTAATTTCGTGTTTGGATAATGCTGCTGTGCAAATAAAGATTGTGAGGCATTACTGTAGCTCCCAATATTCCAATGGCAATATAAAGCATGGACGGATTGGTAATGATTTCTTTTTGAGGAACTAATCCTTTTAGCATTGGGAAAATTTCTGGTTTTGAAATAACAATTTCATAAAAAAAGCAACAGAAAATAATGAAAATTAAGCCCGCAACAATACTTTCCAACCAGCGAAAACCTTTAGATTGCAAAAGAAGAATAAGCAAAACATCCAGTGTTGTGATGACAATTCCCCAAGTCAAAGGAATTCCGAAGAGCAAATTAAGGGCAATTGCAGCACCAATTACTTCCGCCAAATCACAAGCAGCAATCGCTATTTCGCAAAAGACCCAAAGTATAAAATTCACTGTCGGATTGAAATGGTCGCGACAAGCTTGTGCTAAATCTCTTTCAGTTACAATTCCTAATTTTAATGACAGATGCTGAAGAATCATTGCAAAAAAATTAGAAATCAGAATTACCGAAAGTAATGTATAGCCAAATTTTGCTCCTCCTGCAATATCTGTAGCCCAATTTCCGGGATCCATATAGCCAACTGCTACCATTAATCCGGGACCTACGAAAGCAAACATCTTTTTCCAGAAACTACCGTTTTTTGAAACTTCTACACTTGCATATACTTCTGACAGGGAATGTGTTGTTCTTTCTCTTTGCCAAGGTTTTTTCATAAGGCAAAAATATAAATGTTAGACTAATCTAACAAATTTTATTTGAAAAATCTTATTTTCAGAAGTTTCATATTGTAGAATTCTTTAAGACTTGCTCTTTTTTTAATTTTGTTTTTAAAAATAACTTTAATAGGTAAACCTAATTATAATCATTCTAAATTACCAAAAATTATCATTATTTTTGTACCAAATTTCACATTCAAACAATGCTAACAAAAACAAAAGTTCAGGATTTCCTGAAAGAGATAGAAGTAGAAGATTTGGTAAACAATCTTCAGATAATGGGAGATGATGTGTATATTGATATGATAGCGCATTCTCCTGCAATGCATGAGAAGAAAAAATTGGAAGTAGCAATGAAACAAGCATTTGCTTCAGAATTTGGAGAAAATGTGAATCTTAAATTAAAAATTATTTCTCCGGAACCATCTCAGATTCAGCAAAGCCAGATCAAAGGGAAAGAAATCCCGGGAATTAAAAATATTATTGCCGTTGCTTCCGGAAAAGGAGGAGTCGGAAAATCTACTGTTGCTTCTAATCTTGCTGTGACATTGGCAAAAATGGGGTTCAAAGTTGGATTATTGGATGCAGATATTTATGGTCCGTCTGTTCCTACAATGTTTGATACGGAAGGACAAAAACCAATTTCTGTAGAAGTAGACGGAAAAAATCTTATGCAACCGATTGAAAACTATGGAGTGAAAATGCTTTCTATCGGATATTTTTCAGGAGCCAATCAGGCGGTTGTTTGGAGAGGACCGATGGCTTCAAAGGCTCTTCATCAATTATTGAGAGATGCAAACTGGGGCGAATTGGATTTTCTTTTAATAGATCTTCCTCCCGGAACCGGAGATATTCATTTATCCATTATTCAAGAAGTTCCAGTAACGGGAGCTGTCATTGTAAGTACACCGCAACATGTAGCTTTAGCGGATGTGAGAAAAGGAATTGCAATGTTTACAATGGAAAGCATCAATATTCCTGTTTTGGGATTGATTGAAAATATGGCTTATTTCACACCGGAAGAATTACCGAATAACAAATATTATATCTTTGGAAATCAAGGAGCGCAATATCTTGCGGAAGATTTAGGAATTCCGGTTTTAGGAGAAATTCCTTTGATCCAAAGTATCAGAGAAGCGGGAGATGTAGGAAGACCGGCAGCTTTACAAGAAAACTCTAAAATTTCAGAAATCTATACTACAACTGCACAAAATATGGTAGAAAGTTTGGTGGAAAGAAATAAGAACCTTCCGCCAACCGAAGCCGTGAAAATCACAACAATGGCAGGATGTAGTCCAAAAAATAAATCTTAATTATATTCAAAACTTGCAAATGAGCACTCAAGATATACAACAAGAAGAAACAGTAACCAAAGTAATGGAGGCTTTGGAAAGTATCCGTCCGTTTCTTAATAAAGATGGTGGCGATATTGAATTGATTGATGTAAGGGAAAATAAAGCATTCGTAAAACTTTTAGGAAACTGTTCCGGTTGTCCGGTTAATTTTTCTACCATGAAACTGGGAGTTGAAAATACCATCAAACAATACGCTCCCGAAATAGAAGAAGTTTTGAATGTAGAAGAATAAAAAACGCTAAAAAATAGCAACAGCAAGGCTTTAGACAAGGAAACAATTCATAAATTTGTTTTCGGGTCTAAAGCCTTATTAATTCCTTTTTTATCAAATTTGAGTTGTTAATAGTGTAGTAATATTTATGGAAGAAAATCTTAAAAGAATCAATAAATTTCTTAGCGAATCTGGCTTTTGTTCCAGAAGGGAAGCAGATAGGCTGATTGAAGAAGGAAGAGTAAAGATCAATGGAAAAATCCCTGAAATGGGAACAAAAGTTTCATCAGCAGATAGAGTGGAAGTAGATGGTAAAATCATTAATGAACCTACCGAAAGTTTTGTCTATCTCATTCTGAATAAACCTGTTGGAATTGAATGTACTACCAACCAGAAAACCAAAAAAAATATTGTGGATTACATGAATTATCCGAAAAGGATTTTTCCTGTGGGAAGATTGGATAAAGCAAGTGAAGGCTTGATTATTATGACCAATGATGGTGATATCGTAAATAAAATTCTGCGCGCCAGAAACAACCATGAAAAAGAATATATCGTAACGGTTAATAAACCGATTTCAGATAAATTCATCCGAAAAATGTCTAATGGAATTCCTATTTTAGATACCGTTACCAGAAAATGTTTTGTGGAAAGAATCAGTAAATTCTCATTCAGAATTATTTTAACACAAGGATTAAATCGACAAATCAGAAGAATGTGCGAATATTTGGATTACGAGGTTACCAAACTAAAAAGAATCCGCATTATGAATATACATCTTGATGTTCCTTATGGGAAATTTCGGGAAATTACTCCTGCTGAAATGAAAGAACTCAACCGATTATTAGAAGACTCCAGCAAAACGGAAGAAGCAAGCTATTGATTTAATTTTAAGTGGAAATTTTAAGTTTTTTTTACCATTTTTAATAAGGAAGTTCCGAATACTTTTTCCTATTTTTACCTCAACTTAAAATAATTTATAGAATGTCCACAATCACATTAAAAGGAAACGAAATACATACATCGGGAAATCTTCCGGCAGTTGGAACCACAGTTAAAGATTTTGAACTTGTAAATGAAGGATTAGCTCCTAAAAAACTTTCAGATTTTGACGGAAAGAAAAAAATCTTCAATATCTTTCCAAGTATTGATACTGGGATTTGTGCCGCTTCAGCAAGAAAATTCAATGAAAAAGCAGGAGAATTGGAAAATACAGTGGTAATCAATGTTTCAAAAGATTTGCCTTTTGCATTGGGAAGATTTTGTGCAGCTGAAGGATTGTCGCATGTAGAAACGCTTTCAGATTTCCGTGGAAATTTTGGCGAAGATTATGGTGTAACTATTACCGATTCTCCAATGAAAGGATTATTGAGCAGAGCTGTAATTGTGACGGATGAAAATAATAATGTAGTCTACGAAGAACAAGTTCCGGAAATTGTTCAGGAACCGAATTATGATGCCGCATTGAATGCTTTGAAAAACATTTAAAATCAAAATTTCAAAAAAACTTTATCAAAACCTGAAAAGGTAAAGTTTATACAATTTTTTTATTTTTAAGAAAACGAATTCATCGAATTTTCTAAAATCTAAAACTCTAACAGAAATGAAACGCTCCGGAACTGCCACATTGCCGCTCCATTACGGAAAAGTTCCCGTATGGTTATATGAACGTATGTCTGTTCTCGGGCTTTCTATTGTGGAAGTAATTCTTGCAGATTACGGAAAAAATGAAGTTTTAAAAAGACTGGCAGATCCGTTTTGGTTTCAAAGTTTTGGAGCAGTAATGGGAATGGATTGGCATTCTTCAGGAATCACGACTTCTGTAATGGGCGCTTTGAAACGAAGCATAAATCCAATCTCAAAAGAATTAGGAATTTATATTTGTGGAGGCAAAGGAAAATTCTCAAAAGAGACGCCTACAGAACTTATAAAAATTGCGGATCAAACCGGATTGAACGGAAACGAACTCGTTCGTGCCAGTAAATTATCAGCAAAAGTGGATAATACCGCTATTCAGGATGGTTATCAATTGTATCTTCATAATTTTATTTTATCGGATGAAGGAAATTGGGCAGTTGTTCAGCAAGGAATGAATGATGCGGATGGAACGGCAAGACGCTATCATTGGCATTCCGAAAATTTAGAATCTTTTGTGAATGAGCCACATCAGGGAATTCAGGGTATCAATCAGGGGAAAATTCTGAACCTTACCGCTCATGAAGCACAGGAAAACCGAAAAGGAATCTTGGAAATTTCACATTCCAATTCAGAGAAGATTATGCAGGATTTTGCCAATCTCATTTTGCCTTCGCATCATGATGTTCGTGCTGCTGATGTTGATCTGAAAAAATTAGGAGCTTTATTATATGCAACAAGAGAAACCCAGCCTGAAAATTTTGAAGAATTACTTTTATTAAAAGGAGTTGGCCCACGAACATTGCAAAGTCTGGCTTTGGTAAGCGAAGTGATTCACGGAGCACCTTCCAGATTCCAGGATCCTGCAAGATTTTCTTTTGCTCATGGTGGAAAAGACGGGCATCCATTTCCTGTTCCGCTAAAAGTGTATGATGAAACTATTGGAATTTTACAGAAAGGTATTCAAAAATCCAAACTCGGAAATTCTGATAAACTGAAATCTATCAGTAAGTTACATTCAATCATTTCTGAAGCAGAAAAGAATTTTACTCCGAATTTTAACATCAATGATGTAATAGAAGAGGAAAGGCAAAATTCTTGGAAATTTGGAGGGAAAACAGTAATGGGTGATGCAAAACCCCCGAAACAAGATCAAACAATACAATTATCATTATTTTAATAAATTATTGATAGTCATTACTTTTATTTAAGAAATTGTTATGAACAAAATTTTTCAAGAAGTTTATCAGCATTTTCTTCTGAGTGAAGAGGATTTGCTTAAAATTTCTTCTTTACATGAAAAGATAATTTTGGAAAAAGGTAAAATTTTTCTTGAGGAAGGAAATGTAATGAATGAATATTATCTTCTGGAATCTGGTTTAATTCGGGCTTTTGTTCATGATTACGACAATAATGAAATTACTACGGAATTCTTTGCAGATGGTGATGTGGTTATTGTTCCGTCTTCACTTTTTCAGCGGATTTCTTCTCAGGAAAATCTTCAGGCTATTACAGAATGTATAGTTTGGAAAATAAATTTTGATGATTTTCAGGAACTTTTTCATTCCATTCCCGGATTTAGTGAATGGGGAAGACTTTGGTTTACGTATCAACTTTTTTCTCTGAAGCAGCGTTCTTTGGATATGGTAACAGAAACCGCAACCAACCGTTATCTTAAACTCATGAAAGAAAAGCCACAAATTATTCAATATGTACCTCTTAAACAGATCGCTTCTTTTTTGGGAATTACGGATACATCATTAAGCAGAATTAGAAAAGAATTAGTAAAATAAATTTGGAACATTTAGCAGAAATTAGAAAATTTATAAAATCAGTAGTAGAAGTTGCTGATGAAGATTTGGATACCTTTCTTTTGCAATGGGAAACGGTAGAATTTAAAAAAGGTGAATTTATTACAAAACAAGGCGATACTGAAGATTATCTCTACTTTTTGAATGAAGGAATGATACGTATTTTCATATCTATTGAAGCTGAAAATTATAATAAGGAAGCAACCATTTTTTTTGCATTTCCGGGATGGTTCTTTAGCGCTTATGATTCTTTCATTCTTCGGCAACCTTGCAGATATAATATGCGGGTAATGATGAATGCAAAAGCATTACGAATAAGCCATGCAAAACTGCAAAAAGGATTTACCGATTATAAATTTGTGGAAAGATTGGCTCGTATTTCTGCGGAGCATTTGTACATAAGAAAAGTTCAGAGAGAAATTTCTTTCCTTGCACAAACGGCGGAACAGCGATACTTGGATTTGTTCAAACTTCATCCACATCTAATAAAAGAAATTCCGTTGAAATATTTGGCCTCTTATATAGGAATCACACCACAAGCATTAAGCAGAATCCGTAGAAGAATTTTTTAACCCGGGTTCATTTTTTTTTACCTAAAAAGAAATTACTTTTGTATAAAAACAAGTGCTGACAAATGATAAATCAATGATAGAATACTAATTTCTTCATTGATTTTTTTCTTGATTCTTTTTGTTTCTTGTCATAAGGCAAGTATGATTTCCTGAGTTTCCTCTTAACTTTACTGTACTATAATTATCACAAAAATGGAAACACAAAAATTCAATCCGGTAGTTTGGTTCGAAATCTATGTTGATGACATGGAAAGAGCCACAAAATTCTATGAAAATGTACTGAACGTAAAATTGCAGGAATTGCCCAATCCTACAGATCATCCAATGCAAATGAAATCTTTTCCGAGTGCTGATTTTAATTTCGGAGCTTCAGGAAGTTTAGTGAAAATGGAAGGAATGAAAGCTGGTGGAAACGGAACTCTCGTATATTTTGGTTGTGAAGATTGTTCTGTTGAAGAAAGTAGAGTAGAAGCAGCGGGAGGAAAAGTCTTTCAGCCGAAAATGTCTATTGGCGAATACGGATTTTGCTCTATTATTACAGATACGGAAGGAAATACTTTTGGATTGCATTCCATGAGATAAAACATGCTCCTTTTTCAGAAATGTAAAAACTAAATCAAAATAATTTAGAAAGCAAACTAAAAAGCAATAGAAAATTCAAAGCAGAATTTTCTAAGGATTGTCAATTAATAATACAAAGATTTAAAAAAATATTCCGAAATTAAACATAAAAAAATGGACACACCAAAATCAAGAAAATTAGATATTATTATTCCCGCATTTCGCGGTCATAGTCAGAGTTTTCTTTTCGCTCTTGACGGTATTTCTGAAGAAGATGCTTTGAAAAGAATAGAAGGCAGGACTAACCATATTGCTTGGATGGCAGGAAATTTTGTAAACATGCGTTATGGTTTAGGTTGGGTACTGGGTTTGCAGGAAGAAGATCCTTACAGCGATATATTTTTTCAGGGAAAAGCTTTGGACGAAAATTTAAAATATCCTTCTCTGAAAGAATTAAAAGAAAGTTTTCATAAAATTTCGCCGTTGGTCTATCAAAAATTGTTGGAAGCTACAGACGAACAGCTTGACGCGGAATTCAAAATGGGAATGAACATAGAATTTTTCCCGGAAACCGTCCTGAATTTTGCAGGAATGTGCATCGGAAGAGAAGACTATCTTTGTGGGCAAATCGCACTGATGCGAAGAATTCTTACCAATGAAGGAATAAAATATGATTTCAATAATGATATGAAATACTAAAATATGATTCCCAAAGAAAGCGGATATAAAGAAGCGAACGGAATCCGTCTCTATTATGAAATTTTTGGAGAGGGAAAACCTTTAGTCTTGATTCATGGAGGCGGTTCTTCGGGATTTTATGATTTTAAGGAAACAATTAAAAGACTTTCTGACGAATTTTTGCTGATTACTATTGATTTGCAAAATCATGGGAAATCCGACCATCGTACTATTCCGGAAACTTTTGAGCAAGATGCAAAAGATATTATTGCTGTTGTAGAACAACTCGGAATTGGGGATGTTTCGTATTTTGGTTTCAGTAATGGAGCGACAACAGCTCTGAAAATAGCTCATCTATTTCCTGAAAAAGTAGACAAAATAGTTGCTGCTTCCGGAGTTACAAAAAGAAACGGGATGATTGATGGATTTTTTGAAGGAATGAACCTCGCAACTCTTGATAACATGCCGGAATATCTGAAAGAAAATTTTCTGAAACTAAATCCTGATCCTGAAAAACTTCAGAATATGTTTGAAAAAGATAGTCGGAGAATGATTCATTTTAAAGATTTTGAGGATGAAGTTTTAGAGAATATTCAATGTCCGGTTTTCTTAATTGCCGGTGACAGAGATATAATGAAACCGGAACACATTATGGAAATGAATAAAAAAATTAAAAATTCCCGATTGATGATTCTTCCGGCTACTCATGGAAATTTTATGATGGCTGATGAAAATGGAATTGTAGATCAGGAACTTATTGATTTTACTATACTACAAGTTCAAAAATTTTTAAATTTATAATTTCAGCGAATTATACATAAATTGAATTCCTTTTGGTTGATGATAGAACAAGAAAAGCTGTATTTTATCAGCAAAAAAAATAATACCAATGATCTCTCTGAAAATGCCGTAGAGTTGGTTTGCTCCGTAGGAGCAAGATCTGTGTAAATAAATATTGCAAACGCACTCAGTTAAAAAAAAGCTATAAATTTTTGTGCGAAATCTATAATTCAATAAAGCAATATCATTCATATATTTAAAAAATAAAAAATTTTATGGAACCAATTAAAATTGATATCACGATTTTGGAGCCTGTCCAAAAAGTATGGAATTATTATAACGATCCAAAACATATTATAAAATGGAATTTTGCCCATGAAAGTTGGCATTGCCCGAAAGCTGAAAATGATCTTCGAGTTGGCGGAACTTTAAAATCCAGAATGGAAGCCAGAGACAAAAGTTTCGGATTTGATTTTAAAGCAACTTATGATGAAGTTGTCCCTTTGGAAAAAATAAAATATCATATAGAAGATGGCCGAAATGTAGAAATACTTTTTGATAAAGTTGATGAAAACACAACGAAAGTGAACATCACCTTCGATCCTGAAAAAATCAATTCCAGAGAGATGCAACGTGATGGTTGGTATGCGATTCTTAACAATTTTCATAAATATGTAGAAAATCATTGATCGATTAAAATTAAGATGAACGAAGTAAAAGAGTATATAAAACAGTTTCCGGAAAATGTTCAGGAGATTTTAGAGAAAATTCAGGGAATTATTAAAACTGAAGTTCCTGAAGTGGAAGAAAGAATTTCTTATGCAATGCCCGGTTATTATTACAGGAATAAACCATTGGTATATTTTGCAGGTTTTAAAAATCATATAGGATTTTATGCCACTCCGCAAGTTCATGAAGAACTGTCCGAAAAATTGAAAAATTATAAGCAGGGAAAAGGCTCTGTTCAGTTTCCATTAAAAGAAAATATTCCTTATGATTTGATTGAGGAAATGGTAAAACTTAAGAAAAAGCAATTAGAAATTAAATAGAATTATTATGAATAACAATATTTTTCCATGTCTTTGGTTTGACAAAAACGGAAAAGAAGCGGCTGAATTTTACACTAAAACATTTGGAGGAAAGATAACAGCAGATAGACCAATGGTTCAGAATATTGAACTTTTCGGGCAGAATATGATGCTTTTAAGCGCAGGTCCTCATTTTCAGAAAAATCCGTCTATTTCTTTTTTAATAAACTGTGCCTCGGAAGAAGAATTGCAAAAATATTGGGATGCTCTTTCCGAAGGAGGAATGGCTTTAATGCCTTTAGATTCTTATCCTTTTGCAAAAAAATACGGCTGGATTCAAGATAGATTCGGAACCAATTGGCAGTTGTATTTTCAGGAAATGCAGGAACAAAGATTGGTTCCAACGCTTATGTTCATCCATGAAAATAATGGAAAAGCGATGCAGGCAATGGAATTTTATACCGGAATTTTTCCAAATTCTAAAATTGGCAGCGTGATGAAATATAAAGATGGAGGAGAAATGGGCGAAAATCCGGAAAATATTCAACATGCAGAATTTGTTATCAATGGTTACAGTCTTTATTGTATGGACTCTTCCATCGATCACAAATTTGATTTTACAGAAGGAATTTCATTAGTGGTAATGACGGATAATCAAGCCGAAACCGATTATCTATGGAATTCTCTCACTTCTGATGGAGGAGCTGAAAGTATGTGCGGCTGGCTGAAAGACAAATATGGAGTAAGCTGGCAAATTACCCCAAAACGATTAATAGAACTCGCAAATGATTCCGAACATCCGGAAAAAGCACAAAAAGCATTTCAGGCAATGATGAAAATGCAGAAAATCAATATTGCTGAAATAGAAGCAGCTTATAATTCTTAAATATCTAAGAATCTAAAAATAACAATTATGGAAACTTTATCATACGAAATAGAAATTGATGCCCCAAAAAATAAAATTTGGGACGTATTGTGGTCACCTGAAACGTATGGTGAATGGACAAAATTTTTCGGTCCCGGTTCGCAAATGAAGAGCGACTGGCAAGTAGGTGGAAAAACATATTTTACAGATGCTAAAGGAAATGGAATGGTTTCTACTATTGAAAGTATAGATGAGCCTAATGAAATTGTTTTCAAGCATTTGGGAGTTATAGAAAATGGAGTGGAAGATACCAAAAGTGCAAAAGTGGAAGAATGGAGTGGAAGTCACGAAAAATATTTTCTAATACCTTTGGAAAACGGAAAAATAAAACTTCACGGAGAATTGCAGGTAGACCAGCAATGGAAAGATCACATGAATGAAGGTTTTACGAAAGGTTTTCAGAGAATAAAAGAGCTATCAGAAGAATAAAACCGTAGGAACGCGCCATAAAGGCGCGTTCAAATTTAAAAAAATGAATCTAAAAAATATATTTTCGTCTCTTGCTTCAAAGTTTACGGATAATGAAATAATTATCAATGATTTATGGAGTGAAATTGAATATAATTATACTTTCAAAAAAAGATACTATCACAATCTTTCTCATCTGGAAAATATGATTTCCGAATTGGATAATGTAAAGTCTGATATTCAGGATTTTGATAGTGTTTTATTTTCAGTTTTTTATCATGATATTGTTTACAATGCTACCTCCAAAAGCAACGAAGAAAAAAGTGCTGAACTGGCTGCTGAAAGATTAAGTCAATTAAATTCGGACAAAATAGATATAGAAAAAATTGAAATGCAGATCCTTGCTACAAAAAAACATGAATTTTCTACAGATAAAGACACCAATTACCTGATAGATGCAGATTTATCGGTTTTAGGTCAATCATGGGAATTGTACCAGAATTATAGTAAGAATGTAAGAAAAGAATATTCCATTTATCCTGATTTTTTGTATAATCCGGGAAGAAAAAAGGCGTTACAACATTTTTTGGAATTCAAAAATATTTTCAAAACCGAGCGTTTTATCAGCAAATATGAATTGCTAGCTCGTGAAAATATCAAAAAAGAAATTAAACTACTCTGAATTTTTATAAATTCAATTTTGTGTTATTCAGCCTCAAAGAATTTAAAATTACCGAAACCGAACTGAAGCTCATGGCTGCAGCCGCAATCATCGGACTCAATAAAATTCCAAAGAAAGGGTAGAGTAAACCTGCAGCTACAGGAATTCCCAAAACATTATAGATAAATGCAAAGAACAAATTCTCCTCAATATTTTTCAAAAGTTTTTCACTTAAAATTTTTGCTTTTGCTACTCCCAAAATATCACCTTTTAGCAAAGTAATGGCGGCACTTTCTATTGCGGCATCAGTTCCGGTTTCCATTGCAATTCCGATGTTGGCTTGTGCAAGAGCAGGAGCGTCATTAATTCCGTCTCCGGTCATGGCAACAATTTTTCCTTCATTTTGAAGTTTTTTAATTTCCTTCATTTTATCTTCAGGAAGACAATTGGCTTTAAAATGTTTGATTCCCAATTCTATAGCCACAGATTTTGCCGTATGTTCATTATCTCCAGTCATCATTATCACTTCAATATTTTGGGAATGAAGATATTCTATTGCCTGTTTTGAAGTAGATTTTATTTTATCCGAAAAACTCAAAAATCCAAGAACTTTATTTGATTTTGCAAGAAAAGAAATGGTTTTTGCCTCATCTTGTTTTTGAATTACTTTTTCTTTTAGGCTTTCCGGAATTTCAATAGTATAATGTGTAAGAAGAGCTTCATTTCCGAGTAAAACTTCTTCGTTATTGATAATTCCTTTCACTCCTTTTCCGGAAATATTCTCGAAATTCTGAACTTTGTAGAATTGATTTTTTTCACTGCCATTCTGAGCGAAACGAAGTGAATTTGAAGAATCTTTTTTCTCTGTTTTAGATTCTTCACTGCGCTCTGCTTCGTTCTGAATGACAGTGTTTTTGTCATTCTGAGCGGAGTCGAAGAATCTCTTATATTCATCTAAAACAGCATTGGAAAGCGGATGTTCCGAATTTTGATTTAATGATGCAGCCAGTTTCAGAATTTCATTTTTGTCCAAATTTTCAAATGTTTCGATATGATCGAGACTTGGTTTTCCTTCGGTTAAAGTTCCGGTTTTATCGGTAATCAGAACATTTGCTTTATGCATTTCTTCAAGAGCTTCAGCATTTTTTATTAGAATTCCGTTTTGTGCTCCTTTTCCGATTCCAACCGTCAAACTCATTGGTGTTGCCAAACCTAAAGCGCATGGACAAGCGACAATCAGAACTGCAACTGCATTTACAAAGGCATATATCAATTTATTTTCATTTCCAAAAATATACCACAAAACGAAGGTAAGAATGGAAACTCCAATCACTGTCGGAACAAAAATTTTAGAAATTTTATCCGCTAATTTTTGAATCGGTGCTTTGCTTCGGCTGGCTTCATTTACCATTTTTATGATGTGTGCGAGTAGAGTTTCATCACCTACTTTTTCGGCTTTCATCAGGAAAGTTCCGTTTCCGTTGATGGTTCCGGAAGTTACCTTTTCACCGGATTTTTTTTCGACAGGAATGGGTTCTCCCGTTATCATGCTTTCATCAATGTTGGAGTGTCCTTCAGAAATTTTTCCATCGACAGGAATTTTTTCTCCGGGCTTTACCCGCAAAATGTCACCGATTTTTATTTCTGCTAAAAGTACTTTTTTTTCATTCCCATCAATGATGAGATTGGCTGTGTCAGGCGAAAGATTCATGAGAGCTTCGATGGTTTTTCCGGTTTTCTGATGCGCTCTTGCTTCCAACATTTGCCCCATAATTACCAAAGTAAGAATGACACAAACCGATTCAAAATAAAGAGGAATTTTTCCATTATGCGACAAATCATGCGGAAGAATATTTGGAGAAAATAACGCAACATTACTAAACAAAAACGCAGCAGCAACTCCTAAAGCAAGTAATGAAAACATATTGAGATTCCACGTTTTGAAAGAAACCCAACCTCTTTTCATAATGAACCAACCTGCATAGAATAAAACAGGTAACGTGAAAATCAATTCTAAAAATCCCTGAATTTTATTGGAGAAATTCCAGTTAATAAACATTCCACCCATTGATAAAAGAATGACAGGAATAGAAAAACCGAGAGCAATGAAGAATTTTCGTTTTAAAATTTTGTATGTATCATCTTCATCTGTTCCATTTTTGGAAGGTATCGGCACGAGATCCATTCCACAAATGGGGCAATTTCCGGGTTCGTTCTGTACAATTTCCGGATGCATCGGACAAGTGTACTGAACGGATTTTTTTTCAGGAATTTTTACAAGATCCATTCCGCAAACCGGACAACCAATATTGGAATCATACACTTTATCGTCTTCACAAAACATCGGACAATAGTATTTTCCTTGATTTTCAGTTGATAATTGATGGTCGATAGTTTTTGGCTTTTTGAAACCTTCTTTTTCTTCTATCGGCACTAAAAACATATTGCAAACCGGACATCTCCCTTGTTTGAAATACAGCTTTTCGCCTTCGCATTCCATCGGACAATAATAGACGGAACTTAGCGAAATTCTTTGGTTGTGATGAAGGTTTTCGGGATTATGATGATTATGGTTTTCCATTTCAGAATAGTTATCTGTACAAATTTCCAAAAAATAGAACAGATTCAGTTGTAAATAAATGGAAAGATGTTACAAATAATGCGAGATTGATTTTCAAATTTGCTTCAAAAAATAATTTGAATCCGTTTATGCCTGTTTTATTTCAAACGATCCTTCACAAATTCAATCTGAGTTTTTCCGTGACGCTTCGGATTTCCGTTTTCATCAAGGGAAACAAATACAATTTTGTCAATAGTAATAATGGTTTGGCGTGTCATTTTGTTTCGAACTTCACAGCGAAGCGTGATGGAAGTATTTCCAAAATGGGTAACTTCAATTCCGATTTCGATAATATCGCCTTGTTTTGCAGAACTTACAAAGTTGATTTCAGAAATATATTTGGTTACGGTTCTTGGATTTTCCAATTGAATAATAGCATAAAGTGCTGCTTCTTCATCAATCCATTGTAAAAGTCTTCCTCCGAAAAGAGAATGATTTGGATTTAAATCTTCCGGTTTTATCCATTTTCTGGTGTGATAATTCATTGTCGTATACATTTAAAATCAGTGCAAATGTAAGGGAAAATGGAAAGATAGAGATCAATTCATACAATTGATTTCATCAATAGTAAGACGAAATTGTGAGCAAAAATTTTCTGGATTTAAAATATTCCAGTTAAAATTGCAGGCAACAGAAAAGTATTTGCAAAAGGCCGGCTAAATTTCACAAATAGTTCTATTATAACTTCAACTCTACCTTTTGTAAATATTATGTTATTTACAGTAATATTATTCTTTTAAATCTGTCATTTTAGAATACACTTCATTATCAATTTCATACAACTCAAATGAAGTTTTTCCATCATTCCAACTTGCTTTATTATTTGATATTTTAGGAATTCCTAGAATTTTTTTGTAATCTTCAATTTCAGTTTTTAAACTGGTTTTATTTCCATAATTAAAAATAATTCCATTTATTTTTCCATCAGAATTTGAAATTATTTCAATTGATTCAGCTCTGCCAAAAACATTATCTTTTAGAAATAATCTACCGTTTTTTATTTCTGTTAAAGAATTAATTTTTCGGATATTATCTCCTAATTCAAATTTTCCATAATTATATAAGTTAACATAACGAAAAATAGGTTTAGAATTTAAACTTTTAGAAGTTCCACAAGAAATTAAAATTAGAAAGTAAAAATAAAATAATTTGATTTTCATTTATTAACGTGATTTTTTGGGATTATTGCAGATAACATCCAAATGTACGCATTGGTTAATTTCACTCATCTGTTTTTTTTAACTTTTATTTTAAATAGTAATATATTTCGATTTTTTGTATTTCGCTTTTGCATGTGCGAAATTTTCATGCATTACATTAAAGCATAAAAATATAAATTTTTACTAAAAAATAAGAAAGAATTGTTATTTTTCTATTAAAACTAAAATCTGAATTATATTCACAAAAAATTTGTCAATATAGGCTTTTATTAGATTTCAGCAACGAGTCTCTTAATAATAAAAATTTATAAAATTGATTTCACCAATATTTATACGAAATAATAAGCAATTGTTATAAATCCTTGATAAAACAAACAATTCGCTCTACTTCTTTAAATCCTATATGTTTATTTACTAGCTATTCAATCATAAACAATCCATCGTTTCAGGTTTCCAACCATTCTCTTTAGATGGTCTTCATTCAAGAAAATATTTGTCCAATATTCAAATCTATCGCATTGAATGCTTATG
>NZ_JBXUGL010000040.1:0-21314 GCF_057180505.1 Chryseobacterium sp. HNCC26DJ241
CAACTACAAGTACAACGGTAAAGAACTTCAGGAGACGGGTTTTTACGATTATGGATGGCGACAATACATGCCTGATGTAGGTAGATGGATGCAGTTAGATCCATTGGTTGAAGATACAGAAGATCCTTACGCTTATGTTTATAATAACCCGATAAAGCTCAATGACCCAGATGGTAGAGCTCCAGAAGATGGTGTCGAAGAAGGATGCTGTAATGGTTTAAAGGGTTTTGGATTAGCAGTTATAGATAATATAACTGGAGGAAACTTAGCCCAACGATACAACGATGGTTCAGTAGCATATAATAAAGGTGTTTTAAACGGAAATGTAGCATCTGGAGTTGCAGGAGCATTTTTAACTGCATCTGGAGCGGGAGATATTGGAGCAGGAGGAGCTACTTTGGCAGCTTCCGAAGTTGCTACGGCTTCTGTGGTTGGTGCTGAAGTAGGAGTTCCAGGAATGGCTGTTGGAGGAGGATTGATTCTTACTGGAACGGTAAAAATGGGTCTTGGAGGTGTAATGATGTATAATTCTTCGCAAAATTTAAGGAATACAAAACATACTGATAATAGGCATGTTGATAGAACAAAATATCCAGAGAAAAGTAAATATTCAAAACCTGCACAAAAAGAAAAGCTTCAGCAGAAAACCATTAAAAACCCCGACAAGGTAACCGAACAGGGAAAGAGAACAAAATACGAAAAAACATTTAAGAGAGTCATCGGTACAAAAGGAGAAACTTCTCATAGAGTAATTGTAGATAAAAAGAAAGGTAAAATTGTAACTTCATTTCCTCAAAAAGCAGATTAATATGTCAGTTAATTTTTTAGATATAGATAACAAAAGCCAGATTTTATTTAATATTTCTGATTCAGAATTTTCAAAATTTGAAAATATTATTAAAATTTTCAATAAAAAATATGATAATCTGTTTGATATATATGGTGATTTTAGATTATATCAAAACCATATTAATTATCTGATTGAATTATTAGAGCAACAAAATGTTAAAGAAGATTTATTTTATAGATTTTTATTAATGGCAAGAAATAATAATAAAACATTATTAGTAATTGGAAACTAAAAGAATTGAAACAGGTCAGATTTGGTCTTTAAATGATGATGAAAATGGAAAAGCATTTGTTATTGATATAGATAATGATCTCAATGTACATTTTGCCTATATAAAAGATAATGATGTAATTATTTATCATATTCCGATAAAATATTCTTTTTTTCTTAATTCAATTACTCAGCATATTGGTAATAATGACGTTTTGGAGGATTTTTTGGAAGCAAAAAAAGTATGGGAAGAGTATTCAGGAGGAGTATGGGAACTAAAGGTCAAAGAGATTTTGGAAATAACTTTAAATGATAACTAACCTAAGCTTCCTCCGCTCCTCAAAGTTTATAACTTTGCGTGATAAAGATAACCACCGCTTCGCAAAGTTTATAACTTTGAGGAGCGGATAATAATAAAAAACCACTGTTTTATGCAGTGGTTTTTGTGTATTATAAAGCGGCAATATTTTTAAGTTATACGGCTTTAATAAAGTTGTCAAGAACATGTAAGATGTTGGTTTTATCTTCATTCTACATATTTTCCAAATCGGATAATCTTTGCAGCATTGCAGGATCTTTAAAAAGATTGGCGTTGTCAGTTTCTCCAAGCAGATAACCAACGGTAGAACCGAGAAGCTCCGACAGTTTTTTAGCCGTGTCTACGGATGGTGTCATCTCATCTCTTTCATAACGAGAAATCACACTTACCGAAGTGTTAAGACTTTTAGCCAGTTCTGTTTGGCTCAATCCTAAATCCTTACGAAGCAATGCTATTTTTTTACCAAAAGTCATCATAATAATTATACTTAAAAGGCTAATAATAACCGCATTTTGTTTGTATTAGACAAATATATGAGCTTTATACAAAAACATTTGAGCCATATGTAAAAATATGTGAACCTTGTGTGAAAGTAATTGGAGCTTGTGTTAAAATATTTGAGGCTTATTTTGAAATAGAATTTACTACTTTCAAACTTGAATAGACACCTGCCAAAGTTGAGTAATCTACTTCCAAAGTTGAATAGCTTTCCGCAAATCTTGAATAGACACCCACCAAACTTGAATAATCTTCCACCAGAGTAAATAAGCCACTCCCGAAAGAAATCGCTCAGGTGAACAACACCAAAATTGAGACTTACATTATTGCTTATACCACGAGGAATATTTCACATAATTATTGGCAATTCTATTCACTTCACCTTCCAAAAGTTCAGTAGAAATATCTTTAATTTTTCTAGCCGGAATTCCTCCCCAAACTTCTCCGGATTTTATATGAGTGCCTTGTGTAACCACAGATCCGGCTCCAACTATAGAATTTTCTTCCACCAGACAATCATCCATTACAATAGCGCCCATTCCTATCAAAACATTATCCTGAATTGTACAACCATGTACAATTGCGTTATGACCAATAGAAACATTATTTCCGATATTTAACGGGAACTTTTCATACGTGCAGTGCAACATTGCGTTATCCTGAACATTTACCTTATCTCCCAATTTGATATAGTGAACATCTCCACGAATGACAGCATTATACCAAATACTGCATTCTTTCCCCATTTCCACATCACCAATAATTGTAGCAGTTTCAGCTAAAAAAGTGTTTTCTCCGATTTGCGGGGTTTTTCCTAAAAGAGATTTTATAAGTGCCATGATTTAAATTCGAGGATTTGATAATGTGTTAATTTTAAATTATAGTGATAGCAAAAATCTAAATTCTATTTTACGACTTCCGACTTCTTATCCGTATTTTTGTAGCTCAAATTTAATCATAAAATGCGAGAAATATATATAGAACCAACAGCAAATCCTAAAGTGATGAAATTCGTGGCGGATTACACTTTGATTCCCGGTTCATTAGAATTAGACAGGGATTCTGATATCTCCGAAATTCCGATTGCTCAGGAATTATTTAACTATCCGTTTGTTTCCAAAATTTTTATCACGGCAAATTTTATTGCTATTGCAAAAGAAGATACCGTAGAATGGGATTTAGTAGCAGAAAATCTGAAAAATGTAATTGAAGATGAGCTTTTGGCCAATCCAAGGATTTATCTTCAGAAAAAAAAGGAACTCTTCCCAATTTATGCGGAAATGACTCCAAATCCAAACGTAATGAAATTTGTTTCTTCAAAATTGATTATTGAAGGTTTTGTAGAAGTAAAATCAAGAGATGAAGCTGATGAAGTTCCATTGGCAAAAGCAATTTTTGACGAATTCGATTTTGCAAAAGAAGTTTTTGTTTCGGATAATTTTGTAGCGGTTACAAAAGATGCTACTGTAGAATGGCATGAAGTAATGATGGCTGTGAGAAGCCTAATTGCCGAGTATATGCAAAACGGAGGAACGGTTTCCAATATCGAACCGCAAAAACATGAAAACCCTGTAGAAAAAATCATCAACAGAGAATATACCGATAATGAACAGAAAATTTCTGATATTCTTACCGAATATGTAGCTCCGGCTGTAGAAAATGATGGTGGAAAAATCTCTTTGATAGAATATGATGAAGAACATAAAACAGCAAAAATGCTTTTGCAGGGAGCGTGTTCCGGCTGTCCAAGTTCTACCGCAACATTGAAAGGAGGAATTGAAAATCTCTTAAAACAATTTCTTCCTGATCTGGTGGAAAAAGTAGAAGCCGTAAATGGATAAAATATAGAACCGCAAGAAAATTGCGGTTTTTTAATTTTTAAATATTTTGAACAAATGATTTTTCGATACGCTCGTCATACCAATAAATTAGAAAACATTATTCAGTTTTATACTACTATTCTGGAATTCAAAATTTTGGGAAAATTTGAAGATCATGATGGATATAACGGAGTTTTTCTTGAATTGGAAGGCGAAAGCTGGCATCTTGAATTTACACAAAATGAAGACAATCCTGCTTCCACCTTTGATGATGACGATCTATTAGTATTTTATCCCACAAAAATTTCACATTATCAAAAAATTCTGGAAAATTTAGAAAAATATAATATTCCACTTATTACCCCTAAAAATCCTTACTGGAAAAAGCACGGAATCTGTTTTGAAGACTGTGATCATTATAAAATTATAATTTCGGAACTTAAACTATAATTTTTTTTTTTAAAGCACCTTTGTTTTTTCAAGCAATTACTCTTAAAAAACATTTTTTTTACAAAATACCCCATAAAATTTATAGGGTATATTTGTTTTTAAATATATTTTATTACATTTGCCTTATAAAAATGATGGGGTAATTTATTAAAAGCAATAAAAATTATGAATGCGAGTATTGAAACATTGAAGAGAAAGATCGATTATCTAAATCCTGAACTTATAGAAAAATTGTCCAGAATGATAGATCAACTGGAATTTCAGAAAACGATTTCAATTCCGCAATTCCAAATGGATGAAGTTTTTGAGCGTCTTAATTTTCATAAGCAAAATCCAAAAACTAAACTTGATTTCTTTGAGAATATCAGTGATTTGGAAAACAATTTTGCCTAATGAAAATATTGCTTTCATCTATTGCCAAAAACGATATCCGCTTATTGATGAGGGTTTTCAATGCAGAAAATAATGGTGACGGAAAAAAATTTTTAGAAAATCTGAAAAATTCAATCACGGAAATCTCCTACCATCCTGAAACGGCGGAAACTAAATATAATGAAGTAAACGTTATTACTATGGAGGATTTTCCGATACATATTCATTATATTATAGATTATTTCGAAAACAGCCTTCTTATAACGGCGGTATTCAAAGAAAAAAGAGATTAACATTCATAAAAGGGGATTTGTTTGAGAGAGGATTAATTTTATATTAATTCTCTTTCTTTTTTATCGAACCGGTGTTCGGAATTCTCCATAGCCGATCAATCCGTCATAATTTCTTCCGAAAGGAGTGTAATACATAAATGCCTGATACAAGTTTTCCGTTTGCCAGAAGTTTCCGTTGATTTCTCCATAATTCAGACTTCCGTCAGTATTTTTTGTTGCAAGAATATAATTGTAAAAACCTTGCTTCAGGTATATTTTTGCAATATATTTTTTCGCTTCATCATCATAATTCATTTTACTTTCTTTTGATGGGATATAATCATTAAAAGCTCCTAATACATAAATTTCTTTATCTGTTTTTTCCGAATCCAATGCAAAATGCACCCATGAATAATCCCCTTCTCTATCAGCATCACGCTCAATCCCCAAATCGTTTCTACGGAAATAGAAAGCTCCATTTACATCCGGCTGGTACTGATAATTCAACGGAAATGCCCAAACCGGAAAAAGGTAGGTATAATTAACCCCATCAATATTTTCTGCTTTACTAATCATATCAAAAGGTTGTTCGATAATTTTATTGTCGAAATAATAGAATTCATTATTTCCGGGAAAAACTAAATTTAATTGTTGGAAAAGCATTTTATTCCCCAAAGTAGAACTCGGTTTCTGATTATAGATTCCAATTCCCCAGTTGTTATTCTGAATTATATTTAGAGAAATACTATTGGCATTAGTAATTAAATTTTGTCCATTTGCAACAGCCTGAACTTCCACCCTCTGATTGAGCTGCGGTTTTCTTGCATCTGAATATCTTGAAATATTAAGACCTAAAGAAACTCCATCTTCCACCACACAAAATCTTCTGGTAAAAAGTGGTTTTTCAGGGGAATCTTTATACACTACAATTTCAAAATTTCCGGAAATTTTCGGCTGTATTTTAGCATTGGGAAACGAAAGTTCGTAATGTGTATATTTCTGATAGGTATTGAAAGAATACTGAAAATTGTTAATAAGGTCATTCAAACTTCCATTGGCAAATTCTGTAAAAAAAAGCCCATCATCTTGCCAATCTCTGTTATAATGTTTTAATGTATAGCGATAGATTTGTGAAGAATTGGAAAGATCATCAAATCGCAAAACCAACTGTTCGTTGAATCCAATTACAGGAGTTTCATCATTAGTTTGTGGGTTGAAAAGCTGAACACTTTTAATCGTCTGTCCGAAAACCTGAACCGCAAAAAGGCAAAATAAAAAAGAAATACACTTCATACTTACGAAGATAAGATTTTAAACAAGAAAGGCAAAGCTACAATTTGTAAATTTGCATTATCAAAAAAATTAAAATGTTTCATTTACAAATTTTTACTTTTAACGTCGCATCCGAAAATACATACATTCTTTATCATAGCAATAAAAATGCCTGGCTGATTGATCCGGGAAATATGAATGAAAAAGAAACGTCTTTACTTCATCATTTTATAAACGAAAACGACCTAAAAATTACAAAAATTTTACTGACTCATGCTCATCTCGATCATGTTATGGGTTTGCAATGGGCTTTCGATACGTTTAAAATTCCGGTAAACATGCATCCGGAAGAAAAAGAAGTTCTGGATATGTTTCCTATGTCTGCCAATCGTTTCGGATTATCCGTAAAACCCATACATGTAGAAATAGAATATGTAAACGAAGGTGACGAATTGGATTTTGATGGAGAAAAATTTAAAATTTATCATGTTCCCGGACATTCTCCCGGAAGCATTGTTTTTCATAACGAAAATCAAAAATTTGTGATTTCGGGAGATGTTCTTTTCGAAGGAAGTATCGGCAGAACCGATCTATTCAAAGGAAATTATGAGCAATTGATTAACGGAATTAAAACAAAATTGTTCATTTTGGATGATGAAACACAGGTTTTCAGCGGACATGGAAATCCTACAACCATCGGATTTGAGAAAAAGTATAATCCTTTTTTCAAATAAAAAATCCATTTCGTTTTGAAATGGATTTTTCTATTTTATATCTTATTTAACTTCAACCGTTTTTACAGTTCCTTGATTGGCTTTATCAATAATGAAAAGCAAAATTGGCCGAGTGGTAAAACTTTGGGCCTCCCCTACTTTTTTACTGTATTTTACTTCAATAATGTCAGACTTCTTCTCAACGGAAACAGGTTTCAATTCTACATTTTTATCTGATACAGGTTCTACAATTGCAACCACATTACTTTTGGAAAAATCTATGACTGTTGGTTTTCCATCCTTTCCCATTACAGTTGCCATTCCAAAAATTTTATCAAATGCTTCCTGAGAAGTTATGGGATTATTGACCGTTTCGTTAAAATCATTTTTCACAAAATATTGCTTAGCAATCTGATAATCAACTTTTGATTCACTTTCATTTTTATTGCAATTACAGGACACGATTAAAAAAAGTCCAAATAACAACAGTACAAAGTTTCTAATTTTCATAATGTATTTTTTAATTTTTCGATAATTTATTTCCATTTGATATTACAACCAATGCTTGGTTTTTGCAATTCTTCCTGCAATTCTCCTGCCAATAGATTTTCAAAAGCAATGATGAGATCTTCTCCTGTAATTTCTTTCGTATTTCCCGGTCTGGAATCGTCCATTTGTCCACGATAAATCAGATCTAATTTTTCATCAAAAAAATAAAAATCCGGAGTACAAGCTGCATCATACGCTTTTGCAACAGCCTGACTTTCATCGTACAAATATGGAAAATCAAATTTTCTTTCGATCTGGAATTCGATCATTTTTTCCGGAGAATCGGCAGGATATTTTTCTACATCATTGGAATTGATTGCGATAAATTCAATTCCTTTTTCGTGATAATCTTCATAAAGCTCCGTCAGCTTATCTATAATATGCACGACAAAAGGACAATGGTTGCACATAAAAACGACAAGAGTTCCTTTCTCTCCTTTCAAATCTTCTAAAGATTGTAGTTCATTATTTTTGGTAGGATTAGGAAGTTCAAAAAAAGGTGCTTTTGTGCCCAAAGCAAGCATATTGGAAGGTGTTTGTGCCATGATGAATTTAAAGTTTAAGGTTTGCTATTCAAAGTTGATAGCAAAGATACGGATTCTGAAAGTGAGTTTTCGTAATTTACCCAATGGATATTTTCTTCATTTCGATACCAAGTTAATTGACGTTTTGCAAATCTTCGTGAATTTTTTTTAATCTCAGAAATAGCAAAATCCAAATCCCAGATTCCATCCAAAAAATTGAAAAGCTCGGTATAACCTACTGTCTTTAATGAGGTTAAATTTTTAAAATCAGTCAAATTTTTCACTTCATTTAAAAGTCCGTTCTCCATCATTTTATCCACTCTTTGATTGATTCTTTCGTAGATGATTTCTCTTGGAGCTTCAATACCAATTCGGATAACATTGAAATTTCTTTTATTTTTGGGTTGAGAAACAATTTCAGAATATTTTTTTCCGGTTTGCCAGATTACATCTATTGCCCGCAAAATCCGTCTCGGATTGTTTTTATCTACAACTTCGTAATAATTTTCGTCCAGATCTTTTAATAGTTCCTGTAGTTTTTCAAATCCTTCTTCTTCCCAAATATCATTTAATTTTTGCTGATTTTCAGGACTGGCTTCAGGCAAATCGTTCAAGCCCTCAATTACGGCTTTTTCATACATCATGCTTCCACCAACTAAAATAGCGACATCATGTTTTTGGAAAAGTTCTTCCGTTTTTTTCAAGGCATCCATTTCAAACTGACCGATGGAATAATACTCCGTTACCGAAAGATTTCCGATAAAATGATGCGGAACTTCTGCCAGTTCTTCTTCGGAAGGAGCAGCCGTTCCTATTTTCATTTCTTTGAAAAATTGACGAGAATCGCAGGAAATAATTTCAGTTTCAAAATTTTTAGCCAAATCAATTGCTAATCGAGTTTTCCCGATTCCTGTAGTTCCGACAATGGAGATTAACGTTTTCACGGTGCAAATTTCCTTACTTTTTTCAGAATAAAAAAATCGCCTCCAAAAAAGAGACGATCAAAAGATTATTATTTATGAAAATTTATTCTACTATTTCTGCATCAATCACCTGCGAATCATCCATTTTTTTACTTGCTTCCCACAAAAGAAATTTGTCTACTTCATTCATCAGTTTTGGCAAAACAAGGTAAAGAATAGCCAAATCGTCCAAAACTCCAACTACAGGAAGTGCAATTTCCGGAAGTATGTCGATCGGTGAAATAATGTAAAGAATTCCCAAAAAAGGCAATATAATATCGATACTGTTGGTTTTATAAATTCCTTTTCTCCAAAGATTCACCATTCGGAAAATGTCCGGAATTTTTTTAATAAAGCCTTTGTGCTGAATTGCTTCTTTTGCTAAATTGATTTTTGAGTATTTCATTTTTTAATATAGAGTGTTTTTAGTACATCATCATTCGCAAAATCCGTACCAATTTTTATTTGCCTACATTATCTATAAATTCGTGAACGGATTTGGAATTCCAGTCTTTGGAAGCATCTTCTTTCAGAAGGATTCTTCCATCTTTATTTAAAAGAAAAGTAGTAGGAAAAACTTTCGGAAGAATTTTATCGGAAATCGGACTTTGTGCAATGTACACCGGAACAGAATATTCATTGTCTTTCAAAAATTTCCGAACGGCATCTTCTTTATCCTGCATTGCGATAAGCACAAATTCTACTTTATCTTTTTTAGTATCGTATAATTTTTGGATAGTTGGCCATTCTTCACGACAAGGCGGACACCAAGTTCCCCAAAAATTTAAAAAAACTAATTTTTCTTTTTTCAGATTTTTTAAATTGGTATCAGGAACATTGATTCCCTTTAGATCCATATCAAAATCTTCTTCCGGAATGGTAACTGCATTTTCAATTTCTGCAACCGGAAAGAAAAGGTCTTTAATTTTCAGTTTTAATCCGGGGATAAAAACTATTGCAGCCAAAAATGCTACAAGAACGAGATATAAAATATTTTTTCTAAAAAACTGCATATTATATTTTTTCTAATAATTCCTGAATAATATCCACTCCTTTATTTTTGGTGTAATAGATCTGCAAATCATTATGAAATGCATCCACATCATAAATTTCAGAATTTTCTTTATGCTTTTTTAATAGATCCATTCCAAATTCGGGACGTGGTCCCCATTGTGAAATTACTTCATTATTTTCATTCAGAACAAGAACAATGGGAATAGATTTCGCACCGTTTGTAAGGTATGAATCAATCAAATTACTCTGATCCCGATAGGTAATTCGCATTTCTGCTTTTCCTTCAAAAAATTTGTGAATTACGGGAATAATCATAGCTGCATCGCCGCACCAACCTTCTGAAATCACCAAAAACTTTCCTTTAAAATTTTTGGAATTGAATTTCTCCAAAAGTTCTTCTTGTGGTTTGTATGTCTTTTCCAGACGATGCATCCTTGTCAATCCAAGATGATAATAGTTGAAATATTTTTTATCGTTTTCGTCGGAACTTTTTTCAAGTTCGTCAATTTTTTGTTCAGAATCTTTTATGTATTGTTCGTAGGAAATTGCCTTTTCCCAGTAGTTTTCCAAATTATTCATTATTTAATTTCTTAGACACAAAAGTTTTTTGATTATCCGTTATCAATCATAATGCTTGATTTTAACGCTAAGTATGCAAAGATTTTTTACAAACAAACTGCTTTTAAGTTTCGTTTTTTATTATGACCAATTGCGGACAATCAGAGTGTATTTTGTGGTTTTATTTTTTAAAATTTTCGTAATTTATTAATCAAAAATAAGTCCGCAAGAACAAAAGCCGCCAGATTTTCCACAATAGGAACAGCTCTCGGCAAAACGCAAGGATCGTGTCTACCTTTTCCTTCTACAATGGCAGGATTTCCAAATTTATCCACGCTTTCCTGAGGTCGCAAAATAGTAGCAACCGGCTTGAAAGCTATCCGAAAATAAATATCCATTCCATTGGAAATTCCCCCTTGAATTCCGCCGGAAAGATTGGTTTTTGTAGAAAAATCTTCATTGAACAAATCATTGTGCTCTTTTCCTGTCATTTTTGCTCCGCAAAATCCGCTTCCGTATTCAAAACCTTTTGCTGCATTGATGTTCAGCATTGCTTTTCCCAATTCTGCCTGCAATTTTCCGAAAACAGGTTCGCCAATTCCGACAGGAAGATTTTTGATAACGCAAGTAATTGTTCCGCCAATCGTATTTCCTTCCTTTTTAATTTCTTTAATTTTTGAAATCATTTTTTCTGCCGTTTCTTCATCCGGACAACGAACTTCATTGCTTTCTGTTTTGGAAAAATCCAAATCCTGATATGGTTTTTCGCAGAAAATTTCTCCCACTGAAGAAACATAGGCATGGATTTCTACATTTTCCGGAAGAATATTTTTTGCTAAAGCACCTGCAACTACCCAATTTACCGTTTCACGGGCAGAAGATTTTCCGCCACCTCTGTAATCACGGATTCCGAATTTTTGATCGTATGTAAAATCGGCATGAGATGGACGATAATTGTCTTTAATGTGTTCGTAATCTTTGGATTTCTGATTTTCATTTTCGATGATGAAACCAATTGGAGTTCCGGTAGATTTTCCTTCAAAAATTCCGGATAAAAATTTTACAGTATCGCTTTCTTTGCGCTGTGTAACGATCGCAGATTGTCCAGGTTTCCGGCGATCCAATTGCAGTTGAACTTTTTCCAAATCCAGCTCCAGACCTGCCGGAAAATTATTGAGAATTCCACCATAAGCCAAACCATGACTTTCACCAAATGTGGAAAGAGTGAGAAAATTTCCGAGTGTAAACATATGCAAATTTAGTGCTTTCTTGCAGATTTTTGAGGGTTTTAAAACTTAGAAGCTGTTTGAATTATATAATCGTTATTTAGAACCACAAAAGACACAAATTTTTAAACACTTAAGTTAAATTTATGAGGTCAAAGTTTAATTACATACTATTATATATTTACAATTTTGATTTTTTATAAATTACAAAAATATGCACGAAATTTGTCATGCTGAAAGCATCTCTACAACGATTATTTAGATTCCTACGGAAACCGAAGATTCGGCGAAGCCAATGACAAACTCCCTGTTTATAAGGATTTTTAAATATAAAGTTAAGTTATGACCTCAATAAATTTAAAACTGTTAAAAAGAACATTTAAGTTTTGAAAATCAAAGATTTTCTTATGCGAACTTTTATAGTTTTTAAACTTAACAAAACTTTTGTGTCTTTTGTGTCTTTTGTGTCTTTTGTGTCTTTTAAGGCAAAAAACTCTGAAAATTTACTTTTTATAAATTTCATCTACAATTTTTTGCAGTTTTTGCTTTTCTTCCACTGTCATTTTTTGCCAATGAAAACCATCTTTCAAGTTTTCAGAATTTTTTTGTGGGAAAATTCCGGCTTCCCAATCTTCTTTCAAAAACTCCGGAGAAATGGCAGGAACAGGAACATCAAAACTAAACGGATATTTTTTCACTACATTGAATTTCAGATTTCCGATTTGATGTGTTTTGTATTGTTTCCATTCAAAATAAGAAGGTTCATACAATTGAGATGTTTGAAAACCAAGCATGAACTGCCCCAATTTAAAACTCGGAACGAATTTTTTCACCAAATTCGGAAGAGAAAGAAATCCTAAAAAGAAAATACTGAAAACAGAAAAGCCTACCATCATATTTCTTTTAGAAACCTTATCATAAAAAAACACAAAGACAATCACAAAAAATACATCCATGAAAAACCTGTATTGTGCCGAAAATAAAAGCACCAAAATACTTTTTACCAAAACAGAAATGCAAAGAAAGGAAAGGATCTTATTCTTTTTAATGAAGGTAAAAACTGTAAAAATCAGCAAACTTAAAATAAAAAGGATATGGATCTTGGATTTTATTCCTTTCAGGAAAAGCCAATTTTTGATATGGTCGAATGTAGAAAATTTTTGGATTTCAGAATATTTATACTGCATATCAAATGTTTTTTCAATTGCAGTTTGTGAAGAAATTTTCAAAAGCTCAGAATTGGGTTTCCACGAAATTCCGACATCTCCGAACTGAACCGGAAAAACGGGATAGCCAAAACACCAAATATTTTTCACAATAAAAAGAATCATCACTAAACTTCCCAAAATGAGAAATTTCAAATTTGATTTCAGGATGAAAATTACATACAAAAAAACAAACATCGGAATCCAAATCATCGTTGGCTTTATTGCAAAAATGAGCATTGAAAGAGCAAAAAGCATTGAGCTATTCTTGTTTCCGGAAAGGATCTCATCAAGAATGATTAAGGAAAAAACAATCACCGGCAAATCCGGACTTGGAGATTGGGAAAATAAAAATAAAAAAGGAACAAAAACCAGATGCAACCAAGATTTTTTTTCGAAAATATAAATCAGATACACAATGAGAATAATCGTATTCATCCTTAAAAACGGATCTGAAAAATGGGAAAAACCTGCCTGAAAAATATGCCAGACTGACATTTGACCCAAAAGCAAATCAAGATTGGAGATTCCCTTTACCAAACCAAACTCTGAAATCCATTTGATTGTCGGCACATAATATCCGAAATGATCTAAAATAAATGGAAAGAACGATCCTGCAAAAATAATTATTAAACTTAAAGGAAGAAAAGACTTATACTTCTTTATACATAAATGCCAAAATTCAAGATAAATTTTAAAATAAAAAAAAGACAAAAAGCCTATAAAAACTGTTACAGCTTCTATGTAAACATTGATTCCGACAAAAAAAGCAAGGAGTGTCCAAACTGCACCAATCAGGAAAATTCCCGAAAGTAATTTTCCGGAAATGTTGCTATTTATTTTCCCTAAAAAAAATTCAGCCATTTTTCCAAAACCAGCAAAAACCGGAAGTAGAATAATGATGCTACAAATAATATAAAACATAAAAAAAGATTGCTTAAAAATAAGCAATCTCCTTTAAATAAAATACTTGAGGTGATAACTTAACTTCATATTTAAAAATCTTTATAAACAGGGAGTTTGTCATTGGCTTCGCCGAATCTTCGGTTTCCGTAGGAATCTAAATAATCTTTGTAGAGATGCTTTCAGCATGACAAATTTCGTGCATATTTTTGTAATTTATAAAAAATCAAAATTGTAAATATATAATAAGTATGTAATTAAACTATGACCTCAATAAAATATAATTTACTGTTCCTCATTTTCCACAAGAAATTTTTTCTTCCATTTGCTTATAGAATTTCTACTGAGTTTAAAGTGTTCGGCAAGCTGGATATTGGTAAGCTGGTGCTTCTTCTGATATTCTAAAAATCGGAAAATCGTCTTCTTGTCATACGATTTATGACGTTGGTTCTCCCTCACTACAACTTCATCATCAGTCCCGAAAATAATACCATTGATATGGATCACATCTATTATCGATAATTTGGTCTTCGATAAAAAACGTGAACAGGCCTTTTTCTTTTCCGGATATTTCATATCAAGAATATCTTCATAGATTTTCTTGTAATCAGGCTGTAGCAATGGTTGTGATTTTGATGTTCTGATTTTCATTTACATTTAATTTTACATTACCTTTCCTTTTCTATATTTATCTATCCATTTGTATAATGTCGTTTTGGGGATGCGATATTCATCTATTACCTGTTGTTTGGTTTTTTGTCCTGTTTCTACTAGCTCCAGAATAAAATTAATCAATTCCTTAGTATAAATATTTTTACGGAACTGTGGCAACTGATGTTTTTGGGTTTTCCCTAACTGATCCTCTGAAGAAGGAGGCGAATATAAAATTAAATGTTGGGTATAGATCCTGAAATAATCATACTTCAACAATTTGCACCAACGCAAAAGGCTTTCTGTATCAAGGCTTTTAGATTCATATATTCTTTCCAGATCATTTTCCGTAATTTTCAAAAAATTGCAAATGCGTATAGTATCTATTTCGCATTCCGACACTCTTTGTTTAATTAATGAGCCGATGTGGATTTCCTTAATATTCATTGTTTCATTCTAATTTTACCATCTAAAAACCTTTTCAGGTAATCTTTTCAGAAAGAGCATATTGAATATGATTTCTGAAAAGATTTTTTGCTCCCGGAAAATCAACTTTCCAAAACTAATACTGCCCCTTATTTCCAGTAATTCCAATTAGTACCATCGAAAACCGCAAGAGTTTTACTCACTGTGTCATAACACATGGTTCCCACGTGTGGAGACTTTATCGTAAGGTGAGGATTGGCTACTTTTGGTAAAATCATGGCTTTGTTTGAAGATTCCAGTACCAAAACTCCTGTTGCATTGCTGCTTGCGGCTCCTATTACCACTCCCTGTCCTGTTTCTGTAGTAGTATTTGAGGTAGCTCCTGTAGAACTTCCTGCATCCGAAAGTGCTTTCCATGTATTGTTCTCATACATTTTAAGTTTCAGATCACTTTTATCGAAAATAAAAGTACCGTTGTTGCCTGTGGTCAATCCTGTCGGTGCTGTATCCAAAGCAGGCAAAATAAGACCTCTTATATTCCCGGCTGAATCTTCAAAATCTAAAATGGTACTGTTTCCATTTACATTAGATTTTCCCACAGCTATCTGTGCAGAAGTGATGCTATATGCAAAAAACAGAAGTAATAAATATGCTGTATTTTTCATTTCTTTTTATATTTTTTTAATTCATTGCTAAATTGTTACATTGTTACGCTGTTACATTTATTTAGTTGTTACAGCTTCTGGTGATGCATTTCCACACTGTTCCGTTGTAGAGTTTCACACAATTGGCAGCTATGTCATAAATGATCATTCCTTCTTTAGGATCGGTAATGGCACTTTCATTGGCCACTCTGGTAATGACAAAACCTTTATCTTTAGATTCCAATGCGATGAATCCGTTGGAAACCGCATCCGGGAAGTTGGAAGATTTGGCAACATAAGTTGAGATACCAATCAATGAATAGGAATAATCCGGCGTTCCAGGTGTTGCTGGTTGTGTACAGAATCCTAATATAGTAGCATTGGTAGTAGCCACACAACCAGTAGTTCCTACATAACGTGCATATACGGTATACGTTCCGGAAGGAAGACCCGTAAATGAAGGACTTGATTGATAGGTGGTACCATTTATACTGTATTCATATATTGCTCCTGTAGGAGATGTAACTGTTATTGTACCATTAGAAGCTGTTGTAGGTGTGGTTGCTACTGTTATTGATGAAATTGGTTTTATGCTAAAACTAATGTCATCCAATGCTAAATCGTTTCCCCCACCACCAATGGTATTATTGACCAATATAAGATCTATAGTTGTTGAAGTGGCTGTGAAATTAAGTGCATATTGATTCCAAACACCTGAATTTGTTATATTTCCTGTTGTATTGCTTGCAAGTACATTATAATTAGTAGGATCTATTACAGAAAATTTTACATTAGGGGGTATCCCTCCAGATATATTTGCTATCCATGCTGAAAATTTATATACAACTCCCGGGATGAGACCTGTAAAGCGACGACGGAAGAATTCATTTTGGTCATAGGCTGCATTCACTACCATCATTCTTCCATTTCCTGATCCGTTTGTATGGTCGAACATGGAGGCTGTCCAAGTGGCAAAATCGGGATTGGTGCGACTTACAATTTTATAGTATCCATCTTCACCAGTTGTAGTAGAGGTTGAAAGATGATAACTGGTTTGCCCTATAAGCGGTCCTCCATATGTGTTAATGGCTCCGGTTCCAAAATCTTCCAAATAAGCATTACTACAGCTGGTGGTCATGGCAAATGGATTAACCACACCATTTCTGAAGATAGTGTGTACTACTTCACCTGCTGATACTGTAAGCGTGGCATTATTGCCCACAACATTTTTAGATGAGTCTGAAGTAGGATCGTATAATTCTATTTCCTGCAAATCCCAACCGGATGGAACAGTTTCTGTAATAGTATAAGAACCGGGAACTACGGCAATCATTTCTGAGTTGCCATTAGTTACATTTGTACGCACCCTTTCGTCATCTATCCACCATATATTACTGCCATCTGTTGACCGGGAAAATATAGTCCCGTACATATCACTACCGTAGTTATTATACACCATCCACATTTGTCCTCCTATACCCCCTGTTATTGGGAAAGTTGTAGCTGCAACAGATCTTGATGTAACTTCTCCGGATGACCAGGTAGTGCCACTTTGCCATTTATATACAAAATAACCACTTGGATAAATAGAGTATATATTACCATTGGCATCCACAGCAACATCATTTGCATTGGAAGATGCAGTTACTCCTGTAGGTCTACCCAAGCTGGTAGCTACACCACCACTGGTCATTCTATATACATTGTTATCTGTTTTAGAAACAATAATATTGCCTGAAGATGGGTCACCATCTATGTATTGATTGTTAGTTGATGCACCTACTTGTGTCCATGAAAAAGGAGTTCCATTATATCTCCATATCTTTCCATCATCTGAAGTTACATAAGGCTGAAAGTCTAACCAAGTACTGGCTATATCAAACGTTGGGGAACTGCCATTCCAACCTGATATTTTTGTAGTTGTGGAAACTCCATCATAGTAGTAAGTATCTTTATTCCAATCAATATAGTAGCAAGTATTGCCAGGACCTCCATCTACTCTGTATATATTTGAAATACCTGTGCTTACCCATTGTGTGCTTCCAGCATTTCGATAATATAAATTCTTATCATCTAAGCCAACAGCATATAAACGACCACTTTGTGATGAACCTATATCCCTTATCCTTACCCAATCCGGCTTATCATTCAATTGAAAACTACTTACGGATGTTGTTCCTCCGCTCACATCAAAGGTGAAATCTACACTAGAAGATTCATCCAATGTTTTTTTGTGTACATATATATACCCTGCTGGTGTGATACCAAAATTAGCATTGGTTATATTGGCATTTACTACACCAATAGGTAATATGCTGTTTATAGTACCATCGCTGCCTGCTCCACTGCCAAGATTTTCACCGGTAGAAATATAACCAGTGGGTAGAGTTACAGTAGGAACCGCAGTTTGTCCTACTGTGGCAGTAGCGGTGGTAAGATAAATGGTATAACTTTTACCTAAGGTTGTAATTCCTCCAAAACTATAAGTCCCACCTGAGGCTACTGTTGAAATGGCATCTACAGTTCCCGAAGTATTGTTATAAAGTACTGCATTGAGCGTTCCCCCTGCATTGGTTCCAGTTCCGTTTACCGTATTATCAGAAAGCCCATTAGTATCATTGTATACATTACCACTGATACTAATAAAAGTAATCGCCGTAGGACAACTGAAAGTTGGATTTACGATACCTCCGTTACTTGAGTTACTGAATGTATTACCACCACCATTTATAAAATTAGTGTTTACAGGAGCGGTTGTTCGAGGGAAATACTCATGGCTTAAATACCCATTGATATTGGCAAGTTGCAATTGATTATTAGTAAGTGTTAAAGTTCCGTGAGTACCAAATTGGCTACCATTATACAATGCTATGTCAGCAGGAGTATTGCCATTTCCGGCAGGGAAACACGCCTGTCCGGCTGTAGTATTACCTGCTACATTATTACCATAGAACAAACAATTACTAATGGTATTAGCAGCGCTTGTAGTACCTCCTGAATTTACAATAAATATAGCCCCTCCTAAACTCCCGTTTGTATAATTGTTAACAAATTTACAATTGCTAATGCTATGGACTCCCGAATTCGGATATACGTAAATAGCTCCTCCTCCTTGAATGTTAGCATTACTTACATTAAAGGTATAGGGAGAACCATTGTTATAAAACACACACCCGGTAGCGGTAAGGGTATTCCCGACACCACTGTTAGATCCATAAGCACCACCACCATAGGCGGTATTATTATAAAAATTACAATTGGTAAGGGTAACATAGCCATCTGAGTTCATAATAGCCCCACCTACAGCAACACTTGTAACACTGTTATTACTAAAGGTACAATTGGTAAAAGTGGCAGTAGAAAAATAAGATCCGTTACCTACTTGTATCGCTCCACCACCAAAGGCTGCTTGGTTTCCACAAAAACTACTGTTGGTAGCATTAAAGTCTCCCATTACTAAACAAGCTCCGCCCCCCAATGTAGAGGTATTGGTACAGCCAACTATCGAACTATTGTTAAATGTAATGGTTGTAGCATTAGTATTCGAATAAATGGCTGAAGCAAAACTGCCTGTAGATAGATTTTTCAATAAACAATTATTAAATACTGCTGCACTGGTTACGGTAGTATTAAAATCAAAAGCAATAGCACATGCATCATGTACATACAGATCGGTAAAAGTAATGGTACCACTGTTTCCTATGGAAAAATTATTATTCCCGGTAGCATAAGCCCACAAACAGGTGCTTGAATCTGCGGTGATATCCAAGCCTTTAATCTCCGCAGAAGTAATGGCAGGCTGGCTAAACAACACCCGGATAGAACCACCCGTAACCGTAATTTTAGTAGCACTTGCATTAGGATTATATCCGGAAATATCAGTTCCTGTAGCAGTAGTAGGAAATCCGCCTTGCACTAATACTCCACTCGCTACCCTTATTCTTGGAACTGTACTGCCTGCCCCCAAAATACTATAATTTCCGGCTTTAATATATACTTTTGTATTAGCTGGTATGTCAAACATGGTCCCTGTAGTCCCAAAGTAGGTATTAAATGCTTTTGCATTATCCCAACTGGAGCCATCTCCTGAGCCTTTATTGGCAGTATCAAGATAAACACTGGTTTGTGCCGATAGGTTTTGCGAGAACACCAAGAACATCAAAAGCATACAAATCCCTGATATTCTTTTATATATATGTAATAAATTATTTGTCATAACAAAAAAATTGTAATTAATAAAAGCTACAGCTTAGTTTAAGATTGGTGCGAAAGATCCTGCTACACAAAACGAAATCTTGGTAGGACAGCTGAAAGTAGGTGATCCTACACCACCATCATTACCGGAAGGTGCTTGGTTTCCATAGGTATTACCTCCTCCATTAATATATTTCGTTCCGGATGTATTCAATCGTTCCTGATAAGAAGAATGAGCAGCCAACTGCCAAACCGAATTTTTCATGGTTGAAGCAGCATTACCGGAAGAGCCACTTAACAGTAAAAAATCTGAGCCGTTAATAGTAGCATTGCCCCCTTTTGTATTTTTATAAAAAATACAGCCATCAATAGTAGCGTTTGCGTTTGTGCCATTCTGAATATAGATAGCTCCGGCTTCTGCTCTATTGGTTACAGAGTTTTCAACAAATTTACAATTGGTAATGGTATTGCCTGAAGGGGTATTCGGGTCAAAATAAATAGCTCCACCACCATTGTTACCATCATAAAGACCATTATATGATACCGAGTTTTTATAAAATACACACCCTGTCATAGAAACCGTTCCTCCTCCGGAACCGTTAAAAAAAGCTCCACCCTTAGTAGTTGCTATATTTTGGTAAAAATTACAGTTGGTAAAAATTACAGAATTTGCAGAACTTGCAGAAACAGCTCCGCCACTGTAGGCAAGGTTGCTACTAAATGTACAGTTATTAAACGTACCTGTAGGTTTAAAAGAACCTCCTGTACCCGATCCTACAGCTCCGCCCCATCCGGCTCCTCCTGCACTTGTATCATTCCCGCAGAAACTACTGTTGTTGGCTGTTATATTAGAATCCGTAAGAATACCTGCACTGGCTGCAGCTCCCGCATTTGTCTGGGTACATCCTACTATAGAACTATTATTAAAAGTAATTGGATGAAGCCCTGTACCTACATAAATAGCCGGAGCAAAACTTCCCGTACTCAGTCCCTTAAACAAACAGTTGGTGAAAACAGAGCTTCCGGCAGATCCTTGAAGCATAAAAGCATTAGCTACCATATCATGTACATACAGGTCGGTAAACATCATGGTACCACCTTGTCCGCCGCTTCCGTTACTAAATATCCATGCAGCGGTACTAGCATTTGCAGTAATATCTAAACCCTTTATTTCAGCAGATTGGGCTGCCGTCATAGTAGCTTGTTCAAAAAGCTGTTGTAAAGAGCCACCTGTAAGGGTAATTTTGGTGGGATATGCTACCGGATTATAACCTGAACGGTCTGTTCCCGTTGCAGATGTGGGAAAACCTCCTTGTATCAATGCGCCCTGGCTTAATCTTATAACTCCCTGCGAACTGTTGCCTACTTTAGAATACGCTCCTTCCTTGATGTACACTTTGGTATTGGCAGGAATGGTAAATTGAAGCGACGAAGCTCCGAAATAGGAGGTAAATGCTTTTGCATTATCCCAATTAGAGCCATCTCCTGCATTCTTTGAGGCTACATCAAGGTAAACATTCGTCCGTGAAAATACATTTTGCGTAAAAGCAAAAAATAAGAGCATCAGGTAAAAACCCGATAGCTTTTTGTGAAAAGAGAGATTTGTCATAATAATAATAAATTTAAATTCAATATTTGTGTGCGCGCTGTTGGGTTGGACAGTCAAAACATCCATGATAAAG
>NZ_JBXUGL010000041.1:0-21235 GCF_057180505.1 Chryseobacterium sp. HNCC26DJ241
TTGAAAACCCACAAGTGATTTTCCGAGCAACTCCTGATTATGATGGAAAATTGCATTATGGAAGCCGATTGGTTTTTGATAAAGACGAGAATCTTTTTGTAAGTACTGGTGAACGTTCGGATAAAGAAACCCGAGTTTTAGCTCAGAAAACTGACAATTATCTTGGGAAAATTTTAAAAATTACAAAAGACGGAAAACCTGCTCCCGGAAATCCATTTATGGGAAAATCAGGATATAAACCGGAAATTTATAGTTACGGACATAGAAATCCGCAAGGTTTGGCTTTGGATACGAGCGGACAACTTTGGGAAGCTGAATTCGGACCAAGAGGAGGTGATGAAATTAATTTAATTGAAGCCGGAAAAAATTATGGTTGGGGCGATGTTACCTATGGAGTTGAATATTCCGGAGAAAAAGTAGGAGCCGGAATTACCCAAAAAAAGGGAACAGAACAACCTGTTTATTATTGGGATCCTGTTATTTCTCCAAGTGGAATTACATTTTATACCGGAACTATCGAAGAGTGGAAAAACAATCTTTTCATTGCGTGTTTAAGTGGGCAACATATCGACAGAATTGTTATTAAAAATAATAGAGTAGTAGGAGAAGAGCGCCTTCTGGAAAAAGAAAATCAAAGATTCCGGGATGTTTTGGACGGAAGTGATGGCAATCTTTATGCGATTACAGACAGTGGAAAACTTTACAGAATTTCCAAAAAATAAAATTTGGAGGGTTTTATTTGAAGCTGTTTATTATTCTATGCAAACCTTCGGTCAAAATTTCTTCCGAAGTAGAAAAACAGATTCGGATGTGTCCTTCTGCTCCTTTTCCGAACCATCTTTCCGAGCCGGGAACAACCGCTACTTTTCCTTTTTGCAAGACGTGTTCTGCAAAAGTTTCAGCAGACAGCCCATTTTCAACTTTGGGAAACATTACAAAAGTGGCTTCAGGAAAATTTGGACTCAATATTTTGGATTTATTGAGAATATCAAAAGCAAGATTCCTGTTATTTTGCAAGTGATTCAAGAATTTTTTAAACCAAGATTTAGCTTTATCAATTGCCACACTTGCAGCAATTTGAGACAGTGTAGAAACCCCTTCTATCGTTGAGTTGAAATTGGATTTTTCCGTAAAATCTACCAAAACTTCGGAATCATTACATAAAACGGCTCCTATTCTTAAACCCGCAATTCCAAATGATTTGGAAAATCCATAAACTGTGAAACTCTTATTTTTAGCATATTCAGAAACAGAAGAATAGGTGTTGAATTCTGCATTATCATAAATAATATCGCTCCAGATTTCGTCACTCATTACCCACAAATTATGGGCAGCTGCAATATCAGAAATTTTTTTCAATACTTCTTTAGAATATATTTTTCCGATAGGATTATGAGGATTGCATATACCAATTAACTTGGTTTTTGAAGAAATCAGAGATTCTAATTTTTCAAAATCAATAGCTCCTGTTTTGATATCTATAGGACACAATTTTACCACTCCACCTACTGATTCTGCCGTTTTTTTGAAAAGAAAATCTACAGGATCAAAAATAATAGCTTCATCTCCCGGATTAAGGACATATTTGGCAATCAGAAACATTCCTTGTGCAGCACTATTGATTGCTAAAACATTTTCCGGTTTATAGTCACCCTTCTTTTCTGTATTGAAATGTTCTGCAACGCTTTTTTTAAATTCCAAAATCCCAGAAAAAGGTCCATAACTTAGATAGCCGTCTTTTATGTATTCTATTATTCCCTGCTCAATTTCGGGAGCAATCCTAAAATCAGGATCTGCCGCTGTCAATGGAATGACCCCGTCTTCCAAAACTGCCCATCTTCCATTATATGCCTTTTTTTTAAGTGCAGCAAAATCAATATGTTTATTGGTAAACATTATTTGTAGGAAATTGGTAAAACATTTTCCGCTTGTTGGTCAAGAGGTAATAAAAATTGATTCAATAGGCTTCTTCCGTTTTGGATGTGAATTTCGATTTCAGGTTTTCTTTCTTTTTCATAAACTCTGAAGGCTTCCTGAATATTGGCTTTTTCTAGTAATAATTGTGTTAAAACATGAGAGTCTTTAAGCGCAGAAGTTACTCCTTGACTTGTAAAGGGGATCAATGGATGAGCAGAATCTCCAATAAAAACGATATTATCCTGATAAAAATGATTTAAGTTTTCCAATTCATAAACGCGCCAAACATGAGCATTTTCATAATTTGATTTTCGGATGATGTTTGAAACTAATGGATGCCAATTTCCAAAATTATCCGATACGAATTGTCTAATGCTATCTGGTGCATAGTTTTCTGTGATATCAAACTTTTCAATATCAAATTGGCTGTACCACAATATTTTGGTGGAAGAAAGTTTTAGAATACCGAATGTTAATCCTCCATCTTCATGGTGAAATTTCAAAAAATTGTTTTCAATTTCACGAGCAATTTCTTCATTTTCAATAATATTTACTACTTCATTTTCACGGACAGGCTTCATGATTTCATCTTCAAATAATTTTCTCCGGATTCTACTTCTGGAGCCATCGGAGGCAATTATAACATCTGCATCTAAAAATGAGTCGTTATTATATTTTATAACAGCTTTCCCATTTTGTATATCACAAAAATCAAGAGTGGTTTCGTATGATATTTTGTGAGCTGGAATATTTTTGCTTAATACTTCCAATAATGATCTTCTTGAAATTACAAAAACATCATCCAATTTTTTTTCAGAAAGAACCTCACCAAGATGAGAATAATGGATGTAGTTTTTTAAAAAATTTCCCTCACTGAAAAGAGAATCCATATCTATAATATGCGACAGATATTCGATCCCTTCTTTTGGTAATATAAAACCGTGACCTTTTAAATCATCTTTCTTTCTTCTTTCGTAAATATGGTAGTCAAAATTATTTTTCTCTAAATAATTTGCCATACTTAAACCCGAAACTCCCGCTCCTATAATTGCTATTTTGTTTGCTTTTCTATCCATTCTAATGATTTAATCGCCAAAGATCTCCATTTTTTATTTTCTTTCGTGATAATTGTTTTTTATGTTCGAGTTGATGTAAAAATTCCTGAGACTCTTCAAAAGATGTATTAGTAAGCAATGCAAATTCCTGAGTAGTGAGCGACGGATATATAGAAAACAATTTTTCCCATTCGGTATTGTATTTCTTTTTCTTCGCTTCAGGTTTTATTTTTTTGATTTTTTCTTCAAAATCTTCGTAAGGTCTGAATCCGTAAATGACATCTAATACTTCATCGCCTTCCATAAAGATCAATGTCGGAAAGCCTCTTACACCCATTTGCTGTCTCAAATCCAAATCTTTTTTGAATTCTGTTTGAGCTGTTGAATTGTAATCGTTTTTCCATTGTTCGATATTCAGATTTACCAGAGTTGCTGCTTTTTCCAGATGTTCATATTTAGTAATATTGACTTTGTCAAGAAAAACCATTTCTTTAAGTATTCTAAGAAATTGAACCGCTTTATTCTTGTCCTGAAGCTGAGCTGCCTTAAAAGCAATAGAAGGCGGAAAGGAAGAATTGAGAGGATCTTCAAACCAAACATCTCCATCAATAGGCATTTTATAATGCTGGCTCACTTCTTCCCAATGAGATGCTACATCGCTCGGCTTGCTTATTCCTCCGGAATTGTAAATATCCCAGCTCGGCAAAAGACCACCCATTTTGTATTCCACATTAATCAGGTCTTCATATTCCAATTTCAGTTTTCGTAATTGACCTTCAATTCCCCAACATGTAGAGCAAATGGGATCTGTAAAATATATAATGCAGAGTTTTTCAGAATAATATTTTTCTGTTGGGTTTGTAATAATTTCTTGTTTTAGGTTTTCAGCCATTTCGCACATGCCTTTTTCAAGATTGCATTTTAAAGGAGGATTTTTATCCATGATAGGTGTAAATAGTTCAGAATATAAATTTAAAAAAAGAAAATTTTATCTTAAATATAAATTTAATAATTTAAAATAAGAATAAAAATAATTTTTTTTAAAAAAATCATTCTGGAGCTTTAAAGATGTTTTCATCAGAATGAAAACCTGCAACTCCACCACTTACAGCAAATTTCATGGCAGAAGCCGCCGTCATACCAACGACAGGCTTTATGTTTTTTTCTTCGGTAATAATTACCCAACCCGAAATTGCATAAGAATGCGGAAGATATACAGCTACATAATTATGCTTTTCAACGGCAGACATTTCTTTTTGAGTCAAAAATCCAATTCTCCAAATTTCAGGATTTTCATTGGTTTTTACCCAAACAGGATCGTTAAATTTTTTCTTATCTCCAACAAATGAAGACATTACATCCTTTGTTGGCGTGTAGATATGCTTCACTCCGGGAGTTTTTTCCAAGAGAAGATCCATTTGTTCAAAAATAAATTTTCCGAAAACAAATTTATTTCCCAGAAAACCCAGCAAAGCCGTAAGCAAAATTGCGGAAATAAAAACCAAACCGGGAATTTCCTTTGCAATCGAAGGAATAAGGTTGTCTATGGACGAAATAATGTACCAGATCACAAAAACAGTCAGTCCAACCGGACCAATAATAGCCAGTCCCTGAAGAAAAGATTTCAGGAAAGTATTCAGATAATTTTCGAGATCAGATTTTTTCATTTATCCGTGGATGGTTTCTTTTTTTCCGTAAGATTGAATAATTTTTGCTTCATATTCCAGCCATTCTTCCCATCGTTTGTTTACTTTTTCAGGATCTCCAAGTTGTCTTGCAAATCCAATGAATGTGGTATAATGATTGGCTTCGGATATCATTAATTCTTTGTAGAAGGTTTTCAGTTCTTCGTCTTTAATGTTTTCTGTGAGAACTTTGAAGCGTTCACAACTTCTGGCTTCTATCATTGCAGCAAAAAGCATTTTATCTACAATGAGATCTTCTCTGCTTCCCTGAACCACAAATTTTACCAAATCATTCACATAATCATCTTTTCGGGCTCTTCCCAAAATATAGCCTCGCTTTTTTATAATTTCATGTACTTGGTTGAAATGGTCTAATTCTTCCTGAGCAATTGCTAAAAGTTCTGTCACCATTTCTGTATATTCCGGAAGCATTGTGATCAACGTGATAGCATTGGTAGCCGCTTTTTGCTCGCACCAAGCGTGATCGGTAAGAATTTCTTCCAGATTTCCTTCAGCTATATTTGCCCATCTTGGATCAGTTGGAAGTTTTAGTTTGAACATATTTTTCAATTTGTTGTAAAATTAAAAATATTTTAAAAAACTTTTGGTGAACAATTTCATAATTTATTCAAAATATTACAAAATTCGGTTTATTATGATTAAATGGCAAAAAAATTGAAACACTTTAAAGAAAAATGCTATGAAAAATTTTGCAATTACTCGATTGGCAATAAAAGTTACTGTACTTTGTATGGTATTGTTTTCAGGGATTTTCAGTTTTGCACAGGATTCTTTAAAAAGCAATACCGTAAATACAAAGAAAACTACCACTACTGAGGAATGGTATGCAGATCCTTTATATATTGTTATTGGGATTGTTATTTTACTTCTCGTAATCATAGTGCTTTCCCGAGGGAGAAAGTAACCACTATTCTATATATATTCTTTGAACTGTTTCATTTTTTATAATGAAGCAGTTTTTTTTCGTAGAAATTCAAGGATTTTCCAACCTCTTTCATCTACTTTTTTCAATAATCCTGCAATGATGGTTGCAAGTGCAATATTAATGATGTAAATCAATATCATCAGAAACCACCATTCTGTTTTTTCTTGCAAAGCAACTACAATGAAGTATACAAGAGAAGAACTTATACCTTGTCCAAAGTAAAAGAAAATGGCGTTTTTCCCAACATACGTTATAAAATTTTCTTTGCTTATTTTCAATCTGTTGTATAATGAAAACAATGTAATGAGCGAAAAACAAGACCAAAAAATATAGAATAATTTCGGAGGGAATTTTGCTTTGTTCATTTTTAGAAAAAGCTCCATTCCGGAATTCCAATAAAGAAAAATGAGGATCAGGAAAAATATTCCATACAAGGCAAAAACCCATTTTGTAGAAATTTTCTTTCCTTTAACCATATGAGCCAATAAAAATAATCCTAAATAAAAGGCAACATATCCCACTTGTCCACTTGGATAATATTGAGGAAATAAATTGAAAATCAGTGTTAAACCAAAGCATAAACCGATAAACCAGTTGATGTGTTTCGGGAAAAATTTCAAAATTAAAACTCCGAAAACCGTCAGAATAAAATACACTTTAAGATACCAAAAACTTCCCATAACTACAGGGAAAGTATCAGCATTGGTATAGGAATGAATATACCAGTTTCCGAGATTTTGCCATTGAGGATCGGAAGAAATATTTGCGGGTACATATTTAGACCCGAAAGTAGAATAAAAATTCTGCATACTTTCCAGTCCAAAAAAAGTCAAACCCAAAACTTTGAAAAAATAATCCAGAAAAAACAGTAAGGTTACAAAAATCATGTAGGTAATCTGTAATTTCAAAAGACGGTAAAACGTTTTTTCGATATTATTTCCGGAAGTAATACCGCTCAAAGCATAGAAAAGAGGCACGTCAAAAACCAATGATAAAACCCTGATCTCGGTAGGAATGTAAAATTGCCCACTCCAAAAAGCAGTATGAATAAAAATGATGGAAAGTGTTGCCAAACCTTTGGCAAAATCAATGTAAAGGTCTCTTTTCATATTTTTTCGGGATTACTGTATCCAAATATAATTATTTAATAAATAGACCGAAACCTTAATTATTTTTCCGAATGGGTGCTAAAAGAAATTCTAATCCATTTAGTTTGATCTCATAAACGGTTGAAAGCTGCATTCCGAGTTTTCCTTTTGGGAAGCCACCATTTCGGATAAACCATTCAAGATAAGAAATGGGCAGATCCGCCAGAATTTTTCCTTCATATTTTCCGAAGGGCATTTTCACTTTGCAGATTTCGTTTAATATTTCGGGACTTAAATCTTCCAAAACTATACTGTTATATTCACTTCATCATTGTCATTATCAGGAATCTGAAGTTCCGGAGTATCATCATCTGAAAATTCATCTCTGTATACCTGAACCAGCAAAACGGTGATGGATACCAGAATAGGTCCAAAAATCAGCCCCATAAATCCAAAAATATTCATGCCTATAATAATTCCGAAAACCGTATTGAGAGGATGGATGTTTTCTAATTTTTTTAACAATGTGAATCTCAATAAATTGTCGGTTAAACCTACTGCTATCAAACAAAATAAAGCTAACCCCAAACCTTGTCCCATATTTCCTTCCGCAATCATATAAATACATACCGGAACATATACAATAGCAGCACCTACAATTGGAATCATAGAAGCTAATGCTGTAAGTGCAAAAAGCAAAACCGGACTTGGTGCACCAAAAATAAAATAGCCTATCAAACCAACGATACCTTGTCCAAAAGCAACCACAGGAATTCCTATTGCATTGGCAATTACCATTTTTCTGATTTTTTCACCTATAAGGTTGATATTCGATTTCTTTAATGGAGCTGCTCCTTTCATTAGTCTTTCAAAAAGTCTTGGCTTTTCCAGCATGAAATAGAGAATAAAATACATTGAAGCAACAACAGTAACGGTATTAAACGTACTGCTCAGCAATGTACTTGATAATTTGGCAACACTGGATTTCAAACTGTTCAGGTTTTCTTTGCTAAGGATATCAAAGCCTGTTTTTTTAATCACATAATCATGTATTTTTTCCAAAAAAATATTGAACTTATGCATATAAGTATTCGCATTTCCCAATTTCTCAATTAGCATATCCCCAATAAAGTAAATAGGAAGTATAAGCACAATTAAAGTTGCAACCATGATCACAGTTGCTGAAAGCCAGGATTTCCATTTTTTATGCTCCTGAAGATAGAGGTTGTACTTTCTGGAAATAGTATACAAAGTAATAGCTCCTAACAAAGAAGGTATAAACATCCTTAAATTAAAAACCATCAGAAAAATCAGTCCTACAATAATGAGAATCAGGAAGAACTGTTTAATTTTTATATCAGGAATGGCATTTTTATTAGACATAGATTTTTTTTTCAAAAATAATTAAAAAAGCAACTGCTTGTGGCAATTGCTTGTAAATTCAAAAATATTTATTTTCATAATTTAATTACTGATTAATGCTCTTGGTTTTCCCAAAAATGCTACATACGCAGAATACATCGCTGCCGAAACAAAAAAGTAGGTAGCTATAATACCAATACAGCAAGCCAATGCTCCAATAAGGCTTAATAATGCTCCCAAAAAAGAAACTCCCAAGAAAGTACCATAATTTTCCTTAGCAATATTGAAGGATTTTGACAAGGCATCTATTGCAGAAGCATTTTCAAAAAGCAAAATCGGATATCCTAAAAATACTAATGGGAAGACAAAAATAACAGGCAGAAAGCATAACGAAAAAGCTATTCCTAATATGATATTTGTCAAAAGTGCATACAGCATTATATTTCCTAAATTTTGACGATAGCCAATAAAAAGATCCGAAAATTCTATAGAATCCTTATTGTTGAATTTGTTCGCCATATAGATAAGACCAACGTATAAAGGAGCCGTAACTACTCCCAAAGCAATGGATAGACCAGAGTATGTTACAAATCCGGGAACTCCCCACAAATCAACATCCGAAAAATCTTTCCAGTCTTTTATTTCTTCTATAAAAAATTGGGAATTGAAACCACTGATGATTTGTGTTACATACGATATTAAGTGGTAAATAATTGCTGCTACAATGCTATAAAGGAAAATGCCTTTATACATTTCAAAAGCATGGGAAATGATGCTCCCCGTTTCTCTTTCCGGAACCGAGCCTTGCTGGTCAAATTCATTAAAATCAGCCATAATGTATTTTTTTAATGTTTCCCAAATTTAAATCAAAATATTGAAAATACTTTCACATTTTATTGCTTTTCTGCAAAAATCACCTTGTAAAGCGAATAAATCATTGCGTTTACAAACGGAAAAGTAAAGAACATACCGAAAAAAGTAAAGATTCCGATATATTTGAAAAGTACGGCAACAAACATACAGACAACGGTTTCTATAAAATAAAGACGCAATCCTTTAATGGAAAGCTGGATGGTTTCAAAAATTCTTTTGTTGGCAAAAAACATCAGTGGGGCGGAAAAAAGAGTAATGAAAATCCACACTATAGCAAGAATAACTGTCGGAAAAGCATACATATAAATGATAAACCAAAACAGATAAAAACTTACATAAATAAAAAAATTGATGCCGCTATATCCTGCAAAAAGATCCGCAATTACAGGTTCTTCTTTTAGATCAAGTTTTCTGAAAATTTTAAAAAGTCCCAGATTCAAAGGATAAAGAAAAATATTTGTTCCGAAAATGATCCAAAAAAATCTTTGAAATTCTGGTTTTCCTGCAAGTATTGAAAGTTCTTTTTGAGAGGCTTTCACATCGTTGGGATATTTTTGATAAATAGCAATATATTGGTTCAGGATATCATTTTTATTTATAAAATAGCTGGCTACCAAAAACATAATGGTAAGATACAATAAGCTGAAAACCACCTGATAAATCAGAGTTTTGTTCCAATACCAGAAAGCCTGCTTCAATATAAAATCAATCCCCTTTTTTTGTGGATAATGGTTTTGCATTTTCAAAATATTTTTGCAAAAATAAAGTATTCAATCTTATTTCTGTTTTTTAATTAATTTATGACCGAAAAGAACTCAAGGATTCAGATTAATAAAAAAAACTTTGTTTGCTTTGTGTTCAAAATATACTTTTGCAAAATGAAAATCAATCAAGATGAAAAATTCCGGAAAATGGATGAGCTTTCCCAGCAGAAAGTTCCTTTTTTCTTCATCATAGATTTTTTTAAAGAAAATATAGAAGTATTTACAAAAAATGAAATTGAAAAATCAGGTTTATTAATTGATTTTCAAAATTTTAAACGATTCAATTCGGAGTACACGATTTCTAATAAAATTGTTTTGAAATCGTACCCTGAAACTAAAAATGAATATAAAAAAGGATTTGATTTTGTTCAGGAAAATTTGAAAATCGGAAATTCTTATCTTGTAAATTTTACCCGAAAAACAAGAATAGAAACCAATCTTAGTCTGGAAGAAATTTTCTATATTGCACATGCAAAATATAAATTTTTATACCCGAATAAATTTGTGTTTTTTTCACCGGAAACATTTGTGGAAATCAAAGAAAATCAGATTTTTACACATCCAATGAAAGGAACTATTGATGCTTCCATAGAAAATGCAGCCGAAAAACTGAAAAATGATGTAAAAGAGAAAGCAGAACACTATACAGTAGTCGATCTATTGCGAAATGATCTGAGTATGGTTGCAGATGAGGTACAATTGGATGAATTTCAGCGGATTGATTTTATCAAAACGAAACAAAAAAATCTTTTTGCAATGAGCTCGGAAATTTCAGGAAAATTGAAGAAAGAATTTCAGGGGAAAATCGGAAGCATCATGCAAACACTTCTTCCGGCAGGTTCTATTTTGGGAGCTCCGAAACCGAAAACGTTAGAGATTATTTTGAAAGCCGAAAATTATGCAAGAAATTATTATACAGGAGTTTGCGGTTGGTTTGATGGTGAAAATCTCGACAGTTGTGTAATGATCCGTTTTATAGAAAAGGAAAATGAAGAACTGTATTTTAAAAGTGGCGGCGGAATTACACACCTCAGCAAATTGGAAGACGAATATCAGGAAATGAAAAACAAAATCTATGTCCCAGTTCATTGAAAGCATAAAAGTGGAAGATCAGGAAGTTTTCCTTTTGGATCTTCATCAGAAACGTGTAAACGAAACTTTTTCTCACTTCGGAAAAGAAGGTTCTATTGATCTGCAGAAAATTTTTAAAAATCTGGAAGTGGATGAAGACGGACTTTTCAAGCTGAAAATTATCTATGATCTGAATAAAAATTTCAGAACACAGCTTATTCCTTATGCAGTTCCGGAAATAGATGATTTTCAATTGGTTGAAAATAATACCTACGATTATTCTTTTAAGTTTGAAGACCGAAAAGAATTTGAAAGGATGAAAACTAAGGCAAAAACCGAAGAAATCATCATTGTTAAGAATAATCATATTACCGATACTTCTTATTCCAACCTTTTGTTTTTAAAGGGAAAAGAATGGTTTACACCTACTACTTATCTTTTGAACGGTGTCCAAAGACAACATCTTCTGAAAACAAAAAAAATAAAGGAAACGGAAATTACTTTGCAGAATTTGAGGGAATTTTCTCATTTTCAGATCATTAATGCACTGAATGACTTCGATGATATGTTCGTATATCCGATTGAAAGAATTACCAATCTTCCGGAAAGTTCTGATTATTTGGAAATTTAATTTCTATTTCAAATATTCAAAATATCCTTTAAGTATATCTGCATTTTCTATTTCTGAAGTATTTACTTCCAATATTTTAGGTTGTAAATCAGGTTTAAAGAAATTCTCGAGAACACGCTCAAGCGTTACCTCATCTTCAACTTTTGTATAGCTGAAACCAAACATTTTAGCTGCCAATTCGGTATTTCTGCGATGTTTGGTGGTAATAAATTCGTCTAAAACATCCTGATTGGCATTTCCCGGTCCCGGAATAATTTTGAAAATATTTCCTTCTTCATTATTAAAAATGATAATTCTGGTAAACGGAGGAATGTATCGGTTCCAAAGTCCGTTGATGTCATAAAAAAAACTGATATCACCTGTTACCAAAACAGTAGGTTTGGAATTTTTGATGGCAAAACCCATTGCTGTGGAAGTGCTCCCTTCAATTCCGCTTGTTCCACGATTGCAATAGATGTTATTTTTCTTAAAATCAAATAATTGCGCATATCGAATTGCAGAAGAGTTAGAAAAATGGATGGCATAATTTTCCGGAACATTTTCTGAAAAAATCTTGAAAAAACTAAAATCCGAAAATCCGGTTTTCTGGCAATATTCTATATGTTTAGCATCTTTATTGTCACGTAAAACGTCCCATAAATTAAAATACGTTTGTGGCTCTAATTTTATGAAATTCAATAATTTATTAAAGAAAATTTCCGGTCTGGTTTCTATTTTTTGAGTGAGGGAAAAATAAGTGTCCGGTTGCCAGAACTCATCAATATGCCAATGATTTTTGGGTTTTGCTTTTCGTAAAAATTGTTTCACTTTTTTTGAAACCACATTTTGCCCAACTGTAACTAGCAAATCAGGAGCATACGTTTTGTAATCTTCCTCCGAAAAATTGAAAATATATCGGTCAATATGTTTGAAAAATTTATCGTGATGCAAATTAGAATTCGCTTCCGTTAAAATTACAACGCTATGATTTTTAACCAATTGTGAAAATTGAGATTCTAATTCTGCTGTAAAATCTCGGGTTCCGACAAGGATGAGAATCCTCTTAGAAGTATTCCATTCTGCAATAAGCGTTGATGGAATTTCATAATTTTTCTTCTGAATGGTTTTTTCTACATCAGGAAAAAAGGGAAGTTCCTCAACCAAATGATAAAGAGGCTCTTCCAAAGGAATATTAATATGAACAGGACCTTGTTTTTCGAAACAAAGTTCTATTGCTTTTTTTACAGTTTCCCAATTATAATCATCAGCATTTTCCTTACTGTCTTCCAAAAGTTCAAAATCTCCATAAGAATGTTGCTGGTAAAGATTTTTTTGGCGAATGGTTTGTCCGTCAAAAATATCCACATAATCTGATGGACGATCTGCCGTCAAAACCAAAAGTGGAATATTTTGATAAAAAGCTTCCGTAATAGCAGGATAATAATTAGCGGCTGCAGAACCACTAGTACAAGTAATCGCTACTGGTTTTTTAGAACTTTGTGCCATTCCAAGTCCAACATAAGCGGCACTTCTTTCATCTACAATACTGTAACAGTTGAAGTTATCCATTTCTGCAAAATGAATGGAAAGTGGTGCGTTTCGTGATCCGGGAGAAATTACAATATCCGAAATTCCGTATTCTTTAAGAAGATGCGCTAAAATCTGAATGCTTCTTTTGGAAGAAAATTTTTTCATAAATGCAAAAATATCATTTTAAACATTCTAAATGAAATTTAAAACAATCGCAATTGCTGATCTCTGCTTCCGGTGAAGTTTTCTGTTGAAAGTTTTGGAAATTCCTTTCCGGAAAAATATTTTCTTCTTCCGAGTTCAAACGTTTTATGAATCATTTCCGCAATATTGCCTTCTCCTTTGTGGCGTTCAAAATATCTTTTATCTCCAAGTTTTCCGCCTCTCATGGAACGAATAAGATTCAAAACTTTCTGCGCTCTGTCCGGAAAATGTGTCTCGATCCATTTTACAAAAACAGGTTCAACGGTGTCATTCAGCCGAACAAGAGTGTAACCAAAACTTAAAGCTCCCGCTTCGGAAACTGTTTTCAGAATATTCAACGTTTCATCACTTGTTAATGCAGGAATAACAGGAGCTACCATTACATTTACAGGAATTTTATTTTCGGATAATATTTCAATGGTTTTCAGTTTGTTTTTTACAGAACTTGTTCTCGGTTCCATTTTTCTTCGCAGATCTTCTTTAATAGTAGGAATGCTTAAAGAAACACAAACCAGATTTTGTTCGGCCAATGGTTTCAAAATATCCAAATCTCTTAAAACCAATGCGTTTTTTGTGATAATTCCGACAGGATGTCGATAATCCAGACAAACCTTTAAGAGTTTTCTGGTAATTTCCAGCTGTCGTTCAGCAGGTTGATAGCAATCTGTATTTCCGGAAAGCATGATGCTTCTGGCAATGTAGCCTCGTTTTTTAAAAAATTTTTCCAGAAGTTCCGGTGCATTTTTTTTGAAAAGAACTTTTCTTTCAAAATCTATTCCGGCGGAATATCCCCAATATTCATGAGTGGGTCTTGCATAGCAATAAGAACATCCGTGTTCGCAACCTTGATACGGATTCATAGAATATTCCATTCTCAGATCCGGGCTTTTTACCTCATTTACAATAGTTTTTGGAAAAATTTCTATAAAATCGGTTTTTGAAATTTCAAAATCTTCATCTTCCTGTTCAAACGTATAACGATCGAAACGATTGATGACATTTCGTTGTGCACCTTGTCCTTTTATAAAATTTTTCTCTTCCATTTTGATGTAAAATTACATTTGAGAATTTTGAAAATAATGAGTTTTAAGACGGGAGTTTTCCACAAAAAAATCCGATTTTTGGAAAACCGGATTTTGTATATCATTTAAAAAATTTAAACTAAAGCAGGGAAAGGAATTCTACACCATGATGATCTTCCGGTCTGTATCTTTTTTCAAAGTGTCGGTGAAAATCAGAATAGTAATCTTCATATTTTTTTTGTTTATTTTTCAAAAATTTTCTTAGACTGATAATTCCTATTACCGTAAGAAAGCCTGCGGTACTTGCTAAAAGTATTCCTGTTTCTTTTTTCATAAACTCATAATTTGCTTTTCCTAAATATACAAAATCTATTCCTTAAAAAGACTTCACACCATTAAATTTTTGTTAAAATTTATTATTTTTACACCATGGGAAATAAAGAAGTTTCAGCATTTTATGACGATTTTTCGGAAAGACAGATCAAAACCGGAGCTAATGAAAGGCTGATCTCTCTTTACAAAAGATTAATAAAATCAGGACTAAACGAAAATTCTAATGTTCTGGAACTCGGTTGTGGAGTAGGGATCTTTACCCGACTTCTTTCTAAAAAAGTGAGAAAAGGGAAAATAGAAGCAGTAGATTTGAGCGCCAAAAGCATCGAAAATGCAAAGAAACATATTATTAAAAAAAATATCCATTTTGATGTCGCAGATGTAGTACATTACAAACCTAAAAATTCTGATTTCGATTTTGTAACATTAATGGATGTTATTGAGCATATTCCGTTGGAAGAGCACGGAAAACTTTTTAAAAATCTGGCTGATATTATTTCCGAAAAAACGCTGATTACCATCAATATTCCTAATCCACAATATATAGAGTACGGACATCTTCATCATCCTGAAAAACTACAAGTGATCGATCAGCCGGTAGAGCTTTTTCCACTAATGCAACATCTTGAAAAAGAAAATCTTGAAATTGTTTTTTTTGAAAAATACGGAATCTGGGAAGAAGAAGATTATCACTTTATGATTATACGGAAAAAAAGAAAATTTGAACTCAAACATCTTTCTGATAAAAGAACTCTTCCCGAAAAAGTAAAAGGAAAAATATCAAAAGAAATTGACAAGCTGAAATATCAGTAATTATTAATTTCGTTACACAAATTGTAAACGCCTTCACAAATCTTTCCTTATTTTTGTGTTGAATTTTTATACATGGCAGATATCATTCAGCTTTTACCGGATCATGTTGCGAACCAAATTGCTGCAGGCGAAGTGGTTCAGAGACCTGCATCCATTGTAAAAGAACTTCTGGAAAATGCCATTGATGCCAAAGCTACCAAAGTAGAACTTATTGTACGTGATGCCGGAAAAAATCTGATTCAGGTAGTAGATAACGGAATCGGAATGTCCGAAACCGATGCAAGAATGGCGTTTGAAAGACACGCAACTTCTAAAATACGCACTACTGAAGATATTTTTAAAATTTCTACAAAAGGTTTTCGTGGAGAGGCTTTAGCATCTATTGCTGCAGTGGCGCAAGTGGAACTACGGACAAAACAACAGAATTCTTCCACAGGAACCAATATTTATATCGAAGGTGGAAATTTTCAGTTTCAGGAGCCCATCCAAACTTCAGAAGGTTCTAATTTTTTGGTAAAGAATTTATTTTACAATGTTCCGGCACGAAGAAAATTCCTGAAGAATAACAATGTAGAGTTTCGTCATATTATTGACGAATTTCAAAGAGTTGCTCTTGCTCATGAACATATTGAGTTTGATCTATTTCACAATGATGAACCCATTTTCAGATTACGCAAAGGAAGCCAGCTTCAGCGAATTATAGAAATTTTCGGAAGAAAACTCCAGCCACACATGATTCCGATAAAGGAAGATTTGGGTTGGATCAATGTAACCGGATTTATAGGAAAGCCTGAAACAGCAAAAAAAGTTCGTGGAGAACAGTTTCTTTTCGTAAACGGAAGATTCTTCAAGAGTGCATATCTCAACAAAGCAGTTCAGGAAGCATTTGATGGTTTGCTTCTTCCCGGATATTTGCCTACTTTTTTTCTTTTTCTGGAAACAGATCCGGAGAAAATAGATGTCAATATTCATCCTCAAAAAACGGAAGTGAAATTTGAAGACGAGCATCTTATTTTTGCACTTCTTCGTTCCACGATAAAAAAATCTATCGGAATCTATAACGTTGCTCCAAGTCTGGATTTTGAAAGAGATCCGATTATGGATAGTTTTTTTCAGGGTTCTAAACCGACTCCTTCTGCACAAAATATCAAAATGCCGGAAATTACGGTAGACCGAACCTTTAATCCTTTCAAGGAAGAATCAGGAGTAAAGCATGCCGAAATTCAAAATCTTGCAGAAATGTACCATCAGAATATTTCCGCGGCACCTTCAAAAATCAATTTATTTGAAGATGAAGATTTTGATGAAGATCTAATGCGCCTTCCTAATGGATATTGGATTTTTAACAAAGGGGATAAAACATTGATGTTGGATTTAGGAAGAATGCATCGCTTGATTGTCTCAGAAAATGGCAAATCTGTTAAAAAAAGCAATAAAAGCCATCCTTTGCTTTTTTCATTGGAATATCACATGAACGAAATTGAAAAAAATAAATATCGTTCCATAAAAAAATATCTACCGGAATTAGGTTTTGAGATGAGCGTTGCCCATGAAAATGTGTTGCGTATTGAAGCCGTACCGGAAGGTTTGAAAGAAACCAAAGTAATGAAATTTCTGGAAAATCTGTTTGAAATTCTGGAATACAAAACAGAAGAAGAATTTCTGAAATTTTATAATAACCAATGGAATAAAATGCAAAGTAAATCACGTTTTGATTTTATTTATAAAACGGATGCAGAACAAGTGATCCGAGATTTTACCAATCTTGGTTTCCCAGAATTTTTACCCGATGGAAAACGTTGTTTTTATGAAATTCCATTAGAAGAATTTAAAAATAAATTTTAAAAAAATGTTTCCAAAACTTACACCTGTCACCAAAAACATTATTATTCTTTGCGGAATTATATATTTGATTACCAATTTCATAAATAGTGAACAATTGTACAGATTGCTTTCTGCTTACTATCCTTTTTCTCCCAATTTTAAATCTTGGCAAGTAGTAACCCACATGTTCATGCATGCTCCTTTCGGACAAGGAATAGGATTTATGCATATTCTTTTTAACATGATGACTTTGTGGAGTTTCGGGCCAATTTTGGAAGAGGTTTTAGGTTCTAAAAAATTTGCTATTCTTTATTTTGCAAGCGGATTGGGTGCGTTTTTTCTTTTTAATCTCTGGAATTTTTATGAAGTTCATCAGCTTACTGATGCATTGGCTTCACAAGGTGTAAATGTTGCTGAAATTTTTCATAAAGCAGATTTTAATTATGTAGGGGAGATTACAAATCCAGGAAAAACTCCGGAAACACAAGAGATGGCTAAAAATTTATTCATCTCTCTAAAATCTCCAATGCTTGGAGCTTCTGGAGCTATTTTTGGAGTTGTAGCTGCATTTGCCACATTATTTCCAGACGCAAGATTGATGTTCATGTTTATTCCATATCCGATAAAAGCAAAATATTTGCTACCTATCATTATTGTCATTTCTTTATACTTACAATTCAGCGGACAAATGGGAGGAGTTGCACATCTCGCCCATATCGGTGGTGCAATTATAGGATTTTTGCTTGCCAGAAATTGGAAAAATAATAGATACAGGATTAATTAAAATTTACTTTTTTGAAGAAATTTAAGCCTTTTATATTCGTTATTCATGCAATAGTAGTACTATTACTATTTGGAATTTTTCTCAATAAATACGTAAGTCCTTCATCGGTTTCTTGGTTTAATTTTTTTTCTTTGACTTTTCCGATACTGATTCTATTTCATTTTGGATTATGTTTTTATTGGATTATTACTAGAAATAAAATCGTCTGGATATTTTTGGGATTATCATTGCTCTTTATTCTGCCTTCAAAAAGATGGATCAATTTTTCTTTTTCTAAAGATAAACCCAATAAAACTCTAAAAATCATTTCTTTAAATGCAAATTCCGGAGCTTATGGAGAACAAGATTTGAAAGATTATATTAATCGTGAAGATCCTGATATTGTTTTTTTTCAGGAATCAAGATTTTATAAAAGCGAAAATTTAAAATTGAAAGACCTGAAGCATAATGCTAAGTGTTTTCTTATTCAGACCTTCACTAAAATGAATATTGAACGTCAGGATGCTATTGTGGACACTAATGATTTTTGGGGAGAATCTCTTTATTCAGATGTGAAAATTAATGGAAAAACCATCCGTTTAATCAATGTACATTTGGAAACTTTTCTTTTTGTAAAAGCTGAGAACAAAAATAAAATCTCATTTTATTTTGAAAGAATGTTGAATAATTTTAAAATTCACGAAATGCAGATAAAAGCTGTAGAAAAAGCAATTCTGGAATCTCCATATCCTGTGATTTTGGCTGGAGATTTCAATGCTGTTCCCAATTCCTATGAATATTATACAATTTCCAAACATTTAGAAGATGCGTTTGCAAAAGCCGGACAAGGAATTGGAACTAGCTTCCATGACACTCCATTTCCTTTACGTATTGATTATATATTTTGTTCAAAATCTATAAAACCTGTTTCATATAAAGTAGATCATTCCGTAAATTTGTCCGATCATTTTCCTGTAATTGCAGAATTTGAAATTCCTTAAAATTATGAAAACAAAATTCTCAATTTTCTTCGTTATTCTGATTTTATTTTCTTGTTCCAAAAAAGAAAATAATATTGCTGATGAACATAATTTTATTGAACCTAAATACGATACAACTGCAATAGATTCTTTTTCTGATGGGGCAATTTCTGTAGATGTTGCTGAGAGAATAAGAATGTCCTCCCAAAAATACCGTGATTCTATAAAACAAGTTTTACTGCAACAAGAAGAGGAACGCAAGAAAAAAGAAGAACAGGAAAAATTGGAAAAAGCAGCCAAAGATGCAATAGAAAAAGAGAAGGAGAAAGAAAAAACAAATTCTACACCTGAAAAAGGGTCACAAGAAAATGCTCATCCTTCTACTCCATAGAAAACAGGCATAGATTATAAAATTCTAAAAAATCAAAGGTTTAAAATATAAATTTTATTGATTCATTTCTAATAATGGATCAATAAACTCTCTTGAATTGGAAAGTCTCGGAACTTTATTTTGTCCACCTAATTTTCCTCTTTTTTCCATCCAACTATAAAAAAGATTGGGTTTTGCAATATGGATAATGGGTTTTCTAAGCGTCATATCATTATAACGCTTGGCTTCGTAATCAGAATTTACAGATTTCAGCTGAGTATCAAAGGTCTCCCTGAAATTCTCAAAATTTTCAGGAATTTTAGAAAACTCTATTATCCATTCATGAGCACCGCTTTCTCCATTTTTCATAAAAACAGGAGCGCCTGTATATTCTGAAATAGAAGCGTTTGTCTTTTTGCACGCAGTTTCCAAAGCAACTTCTACATTATTGATCATCAATTCCTCACCAAAAGCATTAATATAATGTTTTGTTCTTCCTGAAATTTTTATTCTGAACGGATTCAAAGATGTGAAAATTACGGTATCTCCTATCAAATAGCGCCAAAGTCCGCCATTTGTAGTAATTACCATTGCGTAGTTTTTCCCGAGTTCTACTTCTTCCAGATTTACAACTTTCGGATTAGAAGATCCAAAATCTTCCATTGGAATAAATTCATAAAAAATGCCGTAATCCAGCATGAGAAGCATTTCATCACTACCGCTTCTATCCTGAATTCCGAAAAAGCCTTCGGAAGCATTATAAATTTCGTAATAGTTAATGTCTTTTCCGATTAATTCTCTGTACTGATCTTTATACGGTTTGAAACTAATTCCCCCATGAAAAAAGACTTCAAGATTCGGCCACAACTCGGAAATATTTTCTTTTCCGGTTTCTTTTAAGACTCTTTGCAACAAAACCATCATCCAACTCGGAACTCCAATTAAACTTCCTACATCTTCATTTTTTACTTCGGAAATGATTGCTTTCAATTTACTTTCCCATTCTGACATTAAGGAAACTTTTTTGCTTGGGGTAGTTGTGATTTCTACCCAAAACGGAAGATTGTCTATCAAAATCGCAGAAAGATCTCCGAATTTTGTATTGAAATTTTCATACAATTCTGAACTTCCTCCCAATCTCAGATTTTTATTTAAAAAAAGCTGGTTTTCCGGATGGTTGTTTGCATAAATGGAAACCATATCTTTTCCTGCTTTCAAATGACAAAATTCAAGACTTTCTTCTGTAATTGGGATAAATTTGCTTTTTGCATTGGTAGTTCCCGAAGATTTTGCAAAATTTCGGATTTGTCCCGGCCAAAAAACATCTTTTTCTCCTTGTCTTGCTCTTTCAATATATGGTTCAAAATCTTCATACGTAACGATTGGAACTTTGTTTTTGAAATCTTCATACGTGGAAATGGAACTGAATCCATTCTTCCTACCATATTCTGTTTCTTCAGCGTGAAATAATTGAGAAAAAAGAATCCCTTTTTGGGTCTCCAAAGGATGATCCATAAAATTCTGAATCTGATCTATCCTTTGCCGGATAAACCAATTGACCACTGTATTAAAAAGTGCTTTGGTTGCCATGAGAAACAAAGATAATGATAAATTAGAATGTACAAAATTTACCACAAAAACCTTTCAAAAAATTGAAGGGTATTAACTTTTAAATATTCAATATCATTTTATCTTTACCATCGGGAAAGTGGATGATCAGGAATCACTGAAAAGTATTGATTTAGGTAAAAAATTCAGGAACTTTTTTGGTAATAAAGTTAGCGGCTTGCTTTGATTGAATCCCAAGTTATATTAATTGTTTTTATTGTTTCATCTCACTTCTTATTTTATTTCTGTCTGAGCTTTTGTCTTTTCAAGAATAATGTAAATGGGGATAGGAAAAAAAAATTAAGAAATGGAAAAAGAGCTATGAAAATTGCTAAAAAATTATCCATATTTTTTAGGGTAGTGTCTCACTAACTGTGTAAGTTAAAAAGTTATTCTGAAAAATTTTTGAGCTCTTAC